>JABDIZ010000381.1 GCA_013003465.1 Rhodothermaceae bacterium | reverse complement strand
GGACAGGGTGACTCGGGGTTCCCCTTCATCGATCACGAATCACCCATCTCCCATTTTGATCATCATCGGCATCGACCCGGGTACGCGGCACACCGGCTACGGTGTGATCGAGGTGGTGGGCAAGCGCGAGACGGTGCTCGCCTTCGGGAGCGTGGACCCGCCGGCGAAGCTGGACTTGATGGTGCGGCTCCAGAAGATCGGTGAGGCGGTGGAGGCGATCATCAAACAACACACGCCCGATGAACTTGCCATCGAGATGCCATTCATGGGGAAGAACGCGCAGTCTATGCTGAAGCTGGGGCAGGTACAGGGCTTCGTCATGAAAGCGGCGCTCGATCTCCAGATCCCCGTCACGCAGTACGCGCCGCGCGAGGTCAAGAAGGCCGTCGTGGGCAACGGCAACGCGTCCAAGGAGCAGGTCTGGTTCATGGTCCGCGCGCAACTTGACCTGACCGAAGACAAAGGGCTTGACGCCTCCGATGCGCTCGCCGTCGCACTCTGCCACGCCCACCGCGTGGAGCAAGGCCCGACGGGCCAGTTCAAGGACTGGAAGAGTTTCGTGGAAGCCAACCCAGGACGGGTGAAGTGAGAGGCTTCGAGCCCCGAGCTTTCAGACCTCAATCGTAGAACACGCCGCGCTCCTCATCGCGAGCACGGACGACATCGGCCACCTCGTCGGGGTCGAGGTGCCGCTGGCTCATTTGCACGATCAACTCGGCGATCTGGCGGTCTTTACTCGGCGCTTGGTTCCATTCCGAGTGCGCCGATTCGACGAGCGAGATCAGGATGCGGAGGTAGGGATAGCGTTGCTCGGATGTCTCCAACTCGGCGATGGCTTGGGCAAATAGCTGGGCATTGCGCCCGACCTGGCGGTCGATGATCTTGGTAGCGTACGCCATGGGACAGAGAAGCGAAAAAGAAAGGCAATGGGCGCGGGAGCGTGTATACTACGGCTCCTGCTGTGAGTTCAGCCGTGTCTCTGCTGAGGCGTTCGCGACGCCGTGCCGACCATGGAACTGACCGAAACCCTCCACAACTTCCCCAACCCGCGCCCGGCCTATCGGCTGGAGCTGCTGCCCGTCGTGCCGCCGTTTTTCCGGCGTGCCCGCACGGGCGACGTGCTGCCCGGCGAGTTGGTCTACTACGGCCCGGCGCCGCGCTACTACGGCATCGGCGAGGTGGTGGGCGAGACGGAGCGGCATCTTGTCGTCGACTTCCGGGGCACCGGCATGTTCGGCATCCACGAGGAGGTCATCGACCGGCGCTACGTGCTGCCGATCCCACCAGAGCAGCGCGACCTGCTGTAGCGCGACAGCGCCTCGTCAGTCGAAATCGAAGTCGATGCCGAGGCTGCGAACGACGCCGGGCTCGACGAAGCGCGCCTCGAACGTCCCATCGAGGGTGGCCGCGATGAACGTATCGGTGTCGGGCAGAAAGAGCCCTGTGCCATCGAAGCGGAAGGAGCCGTTGAGGTCGCCGTTCTGGAAGGCAGTAATCGTGACCACGCCGGCCGTAGCCGTCAGGACCGGGCCGGTGGCCGTCGAGCGGTCGGCGTCCACGAGGTCGGCGAAGCTGCCCTGGAAAGTGGTGCTGGTGGCGTCGGCCCCATCCACAGCATACACGCCGACGCCGGGGCGATCGCCCTCACGATAGAGGGCAGCGTAGGTGTACGTGTCCTCGTCGTTGTCCGAGAGGTCGCCGCCGAAGAAGAACAGCGCGAAGGTCGAGCGCCCGTTGTCGTCGAAGATGGTATACACGGCATCGCCCGTGAGCGAGGCCGCGATGTCGCCGGAGATCGTGGCCGCGAACTCGTTGTTGAGCTCATCGGTGATCACGCTATCGCACCCGACGAGGAGCAGGGGCAGAAACAGGAGGCACAGAGCAGAACGCAAACGCATAGCTGGAAGGCAAAAGAGGCACAGACCACTTGCAACCACGAGCAGCAGGCCGAGGTTGCTTCCTCCCCCTTCAAACGGCTGTCGCGTCACGCAACCCGGGCGCCCGGCTGTCCGAAAGGGGCGGTAGTTTCCCGCGTCACTCAGCCCATCCCCTATGTCTCGCCTTGCTGTCGAGCAGGTCACCAAGCGCTACGAGCGCGTCCTCGCCGTCGATTCGGTCTCGTTTGTCGCCGAGCCGGGGCGCATTTTCGGCCTCCTCGGGCCCAACGGCGCCGGGAAGACCTCGACGATCCGCATGATCGCCTATATCACGGTGCCGGATGCAGGGACAATCACGCTCGGCGGGCAACCCGTTGGCCCGGCCACGCAGCAGCGGATGGGGTATTTGCCGGAGGAGCGAGGGCTCTACCGCAAGCTGCGCGTCGGCGAGCAACTGCTGTACCTCGCGCAGCTCAAGGGCATGACCGCCCGCGCCGCCGAGACGGCCATCCGTCACTGGCTCGGTCGTTTTGGCGCGGCCGACTGGTACGGCAAGAAGGTCGAAGAGTTGAGCAAGGGGATGCAACAGAAGGTGCAGTTTATCGCCACCGTCGCGCACGACCCGCAGCTCGTCATCCTCGACGAGCCCTTCAGCGGCCTCGACCCGATCAACGCCGAGTTGTTGCAGGACGTGATCGCCGAGTTGCGCGCGGCCGGGCGGACCATCCTCTTTGCCTCGCACCGCATGGAGCAGGTCGAGCAACTCTGCGACGACCTCTGCCTGATCGCCGAGGGACGCGTGATCCTGAGCGGTGCCCTCCGCGAGGTCAAGCGGCAGTTCGGCTCCAACACGGTCACGCTCGCCTTCGATGGCGGTGATGCCTGGGTCGATGCGCTCGCAGCCGACGGCGCCGTGCAGGTGCTCTCGCGCACGGCCGGGCACCTCACGGCCCGCCTTCTCAACGATACCCCCTCGCGCCGCGTGCTCGACGCTGCGCTCGCCGAGACCACCGAACTCTACCGCTTTGAACTGCACGAGCCGCCACTGGACGAGATTTTCCGGATGGCCGTGGGACAATCGAAGGATCAGAACATCAGGGCGTCGGAGGAGCGCGCGATGGTCTCGAACTCCGCTGCTTCGTCCTGAGGCCCGCAAGGGTCCGCTGATTCAATGCCCCGATGAACTCAATCCCTCCATGAATAAAATCGCCCTCATTGCGCGGAGCGAGTACCTCCGTCGCGTCCGGTCCAAGACGTTCATCCTGACGACGCTGTTGGCGCCGCTGCTGGCGCTCGCGGTCGTCGTCTTGCCCGTGCTCATGGCCGCGGTGACCGAAGGCGACACGGTGCGCACCATCCACATCGTGGACGGAACCGGGCAGGTGCGCGACGCACTGGAGGAGGCGCTCCCCGAAACCTACGTGGTGCAACGCCGCACGGCGACCCCGCTCGACTCGCTCCGCGCCGAGGTGCTCGACGGGCGCCTCGATGGCTACTTCGTCATTCCCGACGGCGTGCTGGAGGGGCGCGCTGAGGCGACCTACTACTCGCGGGGCGGCGGGGGACTGGCCCAGCAGGGCACGCTCCGTTCGGCGTATCAGAGTGTCGTTCGCGAAACACGGATCCGCGCTGCCGGGGCCGACGACCTCGTGCTCGCGCTCCTCGACGCGCGAGCCAGTCTCGACACGGTGACGCTCTCGGAAGAAGGCGACGCGGCCGGTGGCGTGATCGCATCGTCCGTCGTTGCGTACGTGCTGGGGCTGCTCATCTACGTCGCGGTGCTGCTCTACGGCGTGATGGTGATGCGCGGCGTGATCGAGGAGAAATCGAACCGCATCGTGGAGGTGATCGCGTCGAGTGCACGGCCGTTCGAGTTGATGATGGGCAAGGTGCTCGGCATCGGCGCGATGGGGCTGACGCAGCTTGTCGCGTGGAGCGTGCTGATGCTGGCGATGAGCGCGGCGGCCGGGCCGGTGCTGGCGCTGGTGCTCTCGCCCGAGGTGGCGACCACGCCGGGCGTCAACCTGCCCGAGGGCGTCGATGCAGCCGATCTGCCCTTCGATCCGAACGACCTTCCGGCGATGCTCGGGAGCTTGCTCTCGCCGGGCCTGCTGCTCGGCTTCGTGGGGTTCTTCCTCGGTGGCTACCTGCTGTTCTCGTCGCTGTTTGCCGCCGTCGGCTCGGCTGTGGATCAGGAGTCGGATGCGCAGTCGCTGCAACTGCCGATCATGATGCCCATCATCCTGCCGGTGTTCTTCCTGCCCGCTGTGCTCACCGAGCCCGACTCGGCGTTCTCGGTCTTCTTGTCCATCTTCCCCTTCTCCTCGCCCATCCTGATGGTGGTGCGGATGGCGGCCACGACGGTGCCTGCGTGGCAGGTGTTGCTGTCGTTCGCGCTCCTGGTCGCCACGTTCGTGGGGATGATTGCGCTGGCCGCGCGGATCTACCGGGTGGGCATTCTGATGTACGGCAAGAAGGCGACGCTGCGCGACCTCTGGCGCTGGGTGCGGACGGCGTAGGAAGGTAAAAGTGAGAAAGCGGCAGGATTGGTTTTCTCACGTCCCACTTTCCCTTCTTCCGTTACCTTCGGCGCGCTTCGGACGGCTTGGCTGCCGTTCTTCCTCGCTTAGCCTGCGTCCTCATGCTCCACCGCTTCGCCCTTCTTGCGTTCGTTCTCCTTGCGGCCCTACCCGTCTCCGCCCAGGAGGCCTCGCAGACGCGCCGCGTCGTTCTCACCAACGGCGACATCTACGTGGGGACAGTCGTTGACGAGAACGCCGATCCGCTCGTGATCGTGACGACCGACGGGCTCGAGCGTCAGTTCGCGCGCGACCGAGTGGCCTTGGTCGCCCCGCTCATTCGGGGCCGCTTCTTTCGGACCGACCCGGTCAAGACACGCCTGTTCTTTGCGCCGACGGCCCGCACGCTGGGTGGGGGCGAGTTCCGAGGCGACCTCACCCCGTACCCGTCCGTGACGGTGGGTTTAGGGGACCGCGTAGACCTGTTAGCCACGGGGTTCGTCGCCTTCGGCGATGGCGCCTTCGTCACGCCGCTCGTCGGCGTCAAAGGCCTGATCTACGAGGGCGGCTCGACGCAAATCGCCCTGGGGACGAGCGCCATCTTCGGGTTCGGCTCGGGCGACGACGGCTTTCTCGCGGTGCCGTATGGCGTCGCTACGTTCGGTGATGAGACGCGGGCCGTCTCGATTGGGCTGGGCGGGGCGCTCGGCGGGAGCATCGGGACCGGTGACGTGGAGATCGCCAACGGCGTCGTCTTCGGGCTCGGGGCCGAGACGCAGATCAACAACGGCGTGAAGCTGTTCGTCGAGTCCCTCGTCGGGATTGGGGAGGGTGATTCCGGGCTGCTCGTGCTGCCGGGCGTCCGGTTCTTCGGCAACCGGTTCGCCTTCGACCTTATCGGGTTTGTCGCGACGGACTTCGAGTCCGTGATCGGGTTCGCGCCGATCGCCGCCCGGCTCTCGTACAACTTCTGATCGCTTCGAGCCCAGGGCGTCCCGTCCCAAGCGTTCGGCCTCAGGCCCATCCCCAAATCCCTTGCGAACCGGGCGGCATGGCACTATCGTGAGGGTTCGCTCGTTGCCCCTGTGATGCTTCGCCGCCTATCCGTCGTTCTGGCGCTCGCCGCTGCCCTGCTCGTGGCCGATCCGGCTGCGGCGCAGTACTTCGGGTTCGGCAAAAACCGGGTGCAGTACGGCGCGCACGACTGGCGCTACATCCAGTCGGAGCACTTCGATATCTACTTCTATGAGCGCGAGGGCACGGCGCCCGGGGGCCGCATCCTGGCCGACTTCACCGCCCGCGCTGCCGAGGACGCCTACGAGCAGGTCGCTGACCTGTTCAACTACGAGATCTCGGAGCGCATCCCGCTGCTCGTCTACCAGGGGCATAACGACTTCGCCGTCACGAACGCGGTGCAACTGCCGGTCTACGCCGAAGGCATCGGCGGTGTCACGGAGCTGTTCAAGAACCGCATCGCGGTGCCCTTCACGGGCGATTGGCGCGACTACCGCCGCGTCGTCCACCACGAGTTGGTCCATGCCGTCATCAACGACATCTTCTACGGCGGCTCGATCCAGTCCATCCTCCAGAACAACCTGCGCCTCCAGATCCCGCTCTGGTTCAACGAGGGGCTGGCGGAATACAGCGCGCTCGGCTGGGACACACAGAGCGACATGTACCTCCGCGACGCCATCCTGAACGACTACCTCGCCGACATCCCGCGCCTGTCGGGCTTCTTCGCGTACCGAGGCGGGCAGGGCGTGTGGGACTTCATCGCCGAGGAATACGGCCGCGAGAAGGTCTCCGAAATCCTCGAACGGGTTCGCCTGACGCATTCGGTACCGGGCGCTTTCCGCGAGGCGACGGGGCTCTCCCTCCGCGAACTCTCCGACCGCTGGAAAGAGGCGCTGAAGATCGAATACTTCCCGGAGGTCGCTGCGCGCGAGGACCTCGATGTGGTCGCGCGCCCGCTCGTGACCGAAGAGCGCGGCGGCGGCTATTACAACACGAGCCCGGCCATCTCGCCGCAGGGCGATCAGGTGGCCTACGTCACCGCCACCGACGGCCTGTTCGATGTGTACGTCGTGGCGGCGAGCGGCACCGAGCGCCCGCAGAAGCTCATCGACGGGCAGGACAACACGCAGTTCGAGAGCCTCCGCGTGCTCTCGCCCGGCCTCGCCTGGGACCCGTCGGGCACGCGACTCGCCGTGGCGGTCAAGAGCGGGCCGAGCGATGCGGTGGCCGTCTACGACGTGACACGCCGCCGCGCCGAGCACTTCCGCGTGCCGAACGTGGACGGCATCCACAGCGTCGCGTGGAGCCCAGACTCGACGCGGATTGCGTTCTCGGGGGCCTCCGGCGCGCAATCGGATATTTTCGTGCTTGACCTCGCCACGGGCACTGCGACGAACGTCACGGGCGACCTGTTCTCGGATCACGAGCCCGCGTGGAGCCCCGACAGCCGCAGCCTCGTCTTCCACTCCGACCGCGCCGACCAACTTCAACTCAAGCAGGCAACAGCCGCTGCCACCGGCCCCGGCGGATTCGATCCCCTCGCGCACGACTTCAGCCAGTACGACCTCTACCGCCTCGATCTCGAGGCGCCGGATCGCGTCGAGCGCCTGACGTTCAACGAATCGTGGGATGAGACGAACGCCGAGTTCGGCGGCCCCGACCGGCTGCTCTTCGTCTCCGACCGCAACGGCATCTGGAACCTCTACGAGAAGGATCTGGCGACGGGCGACGAGCTCCCCCTGACAGACCTTCAGACGGGCGTCATCCAGGCGTCGCTCTCCGCGGACGGCAGCCGTGCGGCCCTCGTAGCTCTGAATGAGGGCACGCCCTCCATCTACCTCCTCCGTGATCCGTTCGACCGGACCGACGAAATGCCGGACACGCTCGTGCCCAATGTGTGGGCACAGCGCGTCTCCGGTGGCGCTGACGGCCTAGCCCCGCCCCTCCAGATTGCCTCCGCTGCCACGCGCCAGCGCAACCCGCTCCTCCGCGATGCTGCCGACGGGACGCCCTTCGATGAGGACCCGATGCGCCGCCGTGAGGATGCGGCCGAGCCTCCACTGATCGTGGATGGGCTCTTCGGCGTGCCCGCCGACTCGCTCTCAGCGCTGGGGACGAACGGGACCCATGGCACGAACGGGCGCGACCTGAACCTAGACAGCCTGCTCACCACGCCGGGCACGGTCATCTACCAGGGCGTCCCCGAGGAGGTGCTCCTCGCCTCGGCGGATACGACAGTCGTGGACTTCCGCGACTACTCGTTCTCCGAGGCCTTCGAGGAGGCCGCGCGCGAGCGCTTCGAGACGGTGGAGGACCGGTTCAGTCCGCCCGAGAACGTCAACCCGGACGGCTCCTTCCGCGTGCGCCGCTACCGGCTCCGCTTCACGCCCGATCTCGTCTACGCCGCCGGGGCCTATGACACCGTCTTCGGCGTGCAGAGTGTGACACAGATGCTCTTCTCCGACATGCTCGGGAACCATCGCCTCTCGCTCGCCACTAACCTTGTTCTCGACCTCCGCAACTCGGACTACCTGCTCGGCTACCAGTACCTCGCGCGCCGGACAGACTACGCCTTCCAGGGCTTCCACCTCGCCCGCGAGTTGCCCGACTTCCAGCGCGGGACCGTCTTCCGCTACCGCAACTACGGCGCCATCGTCGGGGCCAGTTATCCGCTCGACAAGTTCCGCCGCGTGGACGGCTCGCTCAGCTTGCTGGGCGTCTCGCTCACCGACCTCTCGGATCTGGGCGCGCAGCCGAGCAGCCGCCAGTTCGTCTACCCGCGCGTCGCCTTCACGAGCGACCACACTGTGCCCGGTTTCCTGGGGCCGCGGAGCGGGCGCCGCTGGGCCGTCTCGCTCGCCGGGTCGCCCGGCCCCGACATCAACTTCGTGACCGCGCTCGCCGATGCGCGGCAGTACGTGCCGCTCGGCCGGTTCTACGCGGTGGCCCTGCGCGTAAGCGGTGGCGCGTCCATCGGGCCGGATCCGCAGCGCTTCTACGCGGCGGGCGTCCAGAACTGGCTCAACGCCAGCTTCCGCAGCCTTCCCATCGAAGACCCCGACGACTTCGTCTTCGCCACGCCCATCCTGCCGCTGCGAGGCTACGACTTCAACGAGGCCATCGGCGATCGCTTCGCGCTCGTCAACGCCGAGTTCCGTGCGCCGCTCATCGCTGCGCTTCTGCCGGGGCCGATCCCGATCCTACCGCTCTACAACATTCAGGTGGTGGGCTTCGCCGATGCCGGACTGATCGCCGAGGGCGATTTCAACCTGCGGCGAACGAATGCCGAGGGCAAGGAAGTCTTCGACGATCTGTACCTCGGCGCGGGCGTGGGCCTGCGGACGATCCTGCTCGGCTACCCGGTGCGCCTGGACTGGGCGTGGCCCTACGA
>JABDIZ010000376.1 GCA_013003465.1 Rhodothermaceae bacterium | reverse complement strand
CACCCACGCCGCGTCGAGCCCGTTTTTGGCCGCCGTCCTCGAGAAAAACGCCGCGATCACGAAGATCAGGCTCACGCCGACGACGCGCACGTTGTCGCGGACGCGGTCGTCGAGGTAGGTCAGCGCGAGCAAGATCAGGCACAGCCCGCAGATCGCGATCCGGTACCCGAACGGGTCGTCGTAGACCCACCCTTCCACCCGGTCCAGCACCCAGAAACCGGGGATGGCGACGGCGCCGAGCCCGATCATGAGCCGGTAGGCCCGGATGTCGGTGCGGGGGCTCGGGTCCGAGAACAGCGTCAACACGGAAGGCTGGGGTGGAGTTACCCCCCGTATCGAAGGGGGCCGGAACGCCTGAACCGAGGGACGAAGAATCCAGAACCAATAACGGCTGACATCGTGGCAGGCCGCCGCCCGCTGGCACGCCCTCTGCGAGTCCCCGGGGAACCGAATCCAGATCCCGCGGCCGCCCGTTCTCAGGGTGCTGCCGCTCCAGACTCCCGTCATGAACCTTCAGAAGTTTACCGTCAAGGCCCAGGAGGCCGTCCAGCGCGCGCTCGAGATCGCGCAGTCGAACAACCACCAGGGCGTCGAGCCGCCGCACCTGCTGCAGGCGTTCCTGCAGGACGAGGGCGGCCTGATCCCGACGCTGCTCGCCCGCCTCGGCGCGAACGCCGAGACCCTCGCCGCGCTCGCCGAGCGCGCCATCGAGAAGCTGCCCGTCGTGACCGGCGCGAGCGTCTCCGGCCAGTACGTCGGGCAGACGCTCAACAAGGTCTTCGACCGCGCCCTCGCCGAGGCCGAGACGCTCGGCGACGAGTACGTCGCGAGCGAGCACCTCCTGATGGCGATGGCCGAGGGCGACGGGCCGGTCGCGAATGCCCTCCAGAGCCAGGGCGTCACGAAGGACGCGCTCCTGGGCGTGCTCCAGCAGGTCCGCGGCGGACAGCGCGTGCAGGACCCCTACGCCGAGTCCAAGTACGACGCGCTCAACCGCTACGCCCGCGATCTCAACGAGGCCGCCCGCAAGGGCCAGATCGACCCCGTCATCGGACGCGACGACGAGATCCGGCGCGTCCTCCAGATCTTGTCGCGGCGGACGAAGAACAACCCCGTGCTCGTCGGCGAGCCGGGCGTCGGCAAAACGGCGATCGCCGAGGGGCTGGCCATCCGAATCGTCGAGGGCGACGTCCCCGAAGGGCTCAAGAGCAGGCGGATCATGGCGCTCGACATGGGCGCGCTGATCGCGGGCGCCAAGTACCGCGGCGAGTTCGAGGACCGCCTCAAGGCCGTCGTCAAGGACGTGGCCGACTCGGACGGCGAGGTGATCCTCTTCATCGACGAGATCCACACGCTCGTGGGCGCCGGCGGCGGCGAGGGCGCCATGGACGCGGCCAACATCCTGAAGCCGGCCCTCGCGCGCGGCGAGCTCCGCGCCATCGGCGCGACGACGCTGGACGAGTTCCAGAAGTACTTCGAAAAGGACAAGGCCCTGGAGCGACGCTTCCAGCAGGTGTTCGTGGACGAGCCCACCGTCGAGGACACGGTCGCCATCCTGCGCGGCATCAAGGACCGCTACGAGGTGCACCACGGCGTCCGCATCACCGACGGCGCCATCGTGGCCGCCGCCGAACTGTCAGACCGCTACGTGACGAACCGCTTCCTCCCGGACAAGGCCATCGACCTGATCGACGAGGCCGCGAGCCGCCTGCGCATCGAGATCGACTCGATGCCAGAGGAATTGGACGCGGTGGAGCGCGAGATCCGGCAGCAGGAGATCGCCCGTGAAGCGGTCAAGCGCGAAGGGGATACGAAGCAGGAGGAGGAAATCACGGAGCGCCTCGCTAACCTCGAAGAGGAGCGCGACCGCCTCCGCGCGCGGTGGGAGCAGGAGCGCGACCTCGTGCAGACGATCAAGGAGCGCAAAGCCGCTATCGACGCGTTCAAGACGAAGGCGGCCGACCTGGAGCGGCAGGGCGACTTCGGCAAGGTGGCGGAGATCCGCTACGGCCAGATTCCGAAACTCGAGGAGGAGATCACCGAGGCCACCGACAAGCTGGTCGAGGTGCAGAAGGGCGGCGCCATGCTCAAGGAGGAGGTGGACGCCGAGGACATCGCGGGGGTGATCTCGCGGGCCACGGGTGTGCCGGTGACGAAGATGCTGGAGACGGAAAAGGAGAAGCTGCTCGGCATGGAGGACGTGCTCGAACAGCGCGTCGTCGGGCAGCGCGAGGCCGTGGAGGCGGTGTCGAACGCCGTCCGCCGGGGGCGCGCGGGCTTGCAGGAGGCGAGCCGTCCGCTCGGCTCGTTCATCTTCCTCGGCACCACGGGTGTTGGCAAGACGGAGTTGGCGAAGGCGCTCGCCGAGCAACTCTTCGACGACGAGGGCGCGATTGTGCGGATCGACATGAGTGAGTACCAGGAGCGCCACACCGTGTCGCGGCTGATCGGCGCGCCTCCGGGGTACGTCGGCTACGACGAGGGCGGGCAACTGACGGAGGCCGTCCGCCGCAAGCCGTACTCGGTGGTCCTGCTGGACGAGTTCGAGAAGGCGCACCCGGAGGTGTTCAATGTGCTGTTGCAGGTCCTCGACGACGGGCGCCTGACAGACTCGAAGGGCCGCACGGTGGACTTCACGAATACGCTCATCATCATGACGAGCAATCTCGGGGCCGACCTCATCAAGCGCCGCATGGAGACGGCAGCGAAGGGAGGTGAGGGGCAGCTTTCCGACGCCGAGATGGAGGGGCTCAAAGCGGACCTCTTCAACCGGCTCAAGGAGCAGCTCCGACCGGAGTTCCTCAACCGCGTGGACGAGATCGTGGTGTTCCGTCCGCTGGGGCGCGAGCAGATCCGCCACATCGTGGAGATCCAGTTCGAGCGGACGCGGCGAATGGCCGAGAAGAACCACGGCCTCAACCTCGTCCTGACGGACACCGCCAAGGATGAGTTGGCCCGCGAAGGCTTCGATCCTGTCTTCGGGGCACGGCCGCTCAAACGCGTGCTCCAGCGACAGGTGGCGAACCGGCTGGCCGAGCAGATCCTGGCCGGGTTCGTCCGCGAGGGCGACACCGTCGTAATCGACGCGGCCGAAGGTGGCGGTGTGACGCTGACGACGGAGGCCTCGGAGGAGGAAGCCGCGTCGATGAACGGCCATGTGACGGCGCCTGCGGCGGAGGCGTAAGGAATCCCAAACACGCAGGGCCTCGGAGTTCAACTAACTCCGAGGCCCCTTGATGCTCAGCCGCGTGGGGGCAGCGCCTCCATCAGGATCACCGTGCGCCCATCCTCGCGGTTGTTGTAGAACACCTGCGTCTCGTCTCGACTCGGAATAGCCCGCACATCGGGAATCGGACCGGGCTCGGTGACCTGCTCTACAATAGCCCCGTCCGCCGACATTCGATGCACCGCGGCACGGCGCTGTCCCTCGGCATCGGTGTCAAAGACGGTGAAGTAGATCCATTCACCGCCCCAGTAGGGGTAGGCGTCGAACACCGCGTTGTCGGTGAGGCGAGTCCGCACACCGGTTTCTATCTCCACCTTGATCAACTCGCCGTTGCGGGCGGGCTCCCCGGCAGCATTCGGAAACCATTCGACGCAGACGATGAACCGGCCATCGGGCGAGAAGGAAGGGAATGTCTCAATCTGGTCGGAGTCACTGAGAACTTCGAGGTCGGTACCGTCTGGGCGAACGCGGAGGATGGCGGCATCGATATCGCCGTCGACATCAGCAGGGTCGAAGGTGCGGTTGAAGACGACCCACTCGCCGTCGGCACTCCACTTAGGATGCCCGTCCTTGCCGGGGTGTGGCACGAGGGGGCGGCGTTCGCCCGTCTCTACGTTGAGCAGGTAGACATCGTCGTTACCGGGTTCGTTGGAGATAAAGGCGACGGTGCGCCCATCGGGGGAGTACGCCGGATGGGTGTCATCGGCAAGAGAGGTGCTGAGCCGTTGCACCTCGCCTCCGTCGAGCGTCAGAGTGTAGAGTTGCCATCGGCCATCGAAGTCCCCCTGAAAGACGAGATGGGTGCCATCGGGCGAGGGAAACGGGTAGGCCATGTTGTACTGCCCAAGAACCACGGGTTGCGCAGCGGTCGGTAGAGAGACGAGGACGAGGACAGCAAGGAGCGGTAGCTGATACTTCATTCAGGACGGGCGGGTTATGGCGATAGGTGAGCAGAACGGACGCTTCGGGTGAGATAGTACCGTGGTCCTTTGCATCGGCCTGAAAGGGCCTCGGCACCACAGGTGCACCGAGGCCCTCCCTGATCACCGTTTCACGCGATGACCTTCCCTCCCTGGCATCCGCACCATGCGGCCCCGGGAGATTCATGCCCTTATGATTCGTAGCGGCTGAGCCAGAAGTCGATCCACGGCCGCCCCCAGTTCGGAGCGATGGACGTAGCGGGGGGATGGGCGGCGTACTTCTGGATCGCTTCATGCAGAATCCGACGCCCTTCTTCGCGGGTGGCCTCATGTCGGATCAGATCGATGCCGCGCGACATGTAGATGCGGGGGTTGTTGGAGTTGGCAATGGCGGCTCTCAGCATGTACTCCCCGTCCAACGCGAACAAGACGCGGGCCTGCTCCTGCTCGCCGTGTCGGATGTAGTAGGAGCTCCGCAGGCCGTACAGCAGCGATTGCAGCACGTAGAAATCAGACTCCTCGACGGCGGTCCGCTCAGGCCGGGCTGACCATGCCGCCCAGGCCTGATCGAAGTACGCCTGCGCCTTGTCGTGATGGACGAGAGACTCGTCATTCTGGTCCATGTCTTCGAGTCGGGCCGCCTGGCCGTAGAGATGAGCGGCCCAGTACGGCGCTTCCCACCGAGCGGGATAACGTTCCGCGATGCGCTCGAAGGCCGTGATCGCGACCAGCATCGTTTCGAGCGTGGAGGTGGTGTCTTCGTTGGCGAGGGCCTGCTCGAGTGCACGGACGTAGGCATCGTCTTGCGCAGCGACACTCGGGGCGAACAGGAGCAGAAGCAGGCTGTAGCGGAGCAGCGTCATCATGCTTGGGAACCAGGCGAATCAGGAACCGCCAAGCTGGGACCCCGCGCTGCTCGATACCCGGAAGCAAGGTTCAATTCCGGTAAGGTTCTGGCGAGGCTTGGTCCTGTGTTGCTGAGGGCGGCTGTCGCGGTGGAACAGCCGATGACCCCTTCCGTAAGGCGAGCACCCTCCCGATTCCCCGCGTGCATGGCTGCGCCTCCCCCACCGTCTCTTTCTTCGCTCCAAGACGACGCGTTCTTTGTAGACACGTGGGTGGCGCAACCCTCGCTGCATACGCTACACGCGCCCAGCGGCGAGCCGATCACACTGGAACCGAAGGTGATGCAGGTGCTGGTGTGCCTGGCTTCGGCGCCGGGCAAGGTGGTCTCGCGGGATGAACTCCACGCTTGTGCCTGGCCCGACACCTTCGTCACGGACAAGGTGCTCACGCGCGCCATCTCGGAGCTGCGCAAAGCCTTCGGCGACGACCCGCACGACCCGGCCATCATCGCGACAATCCCGAAGAAGGGCTACCGGCTGATCGCGCCGGTCCACTACCCGCCCTCCGGCGATGCTGCGCCGGCGGCAGCGCCGGTCACCCTCTCGCTCCCCACGGACTCCCGGTCCCCCCGCTCTGCCCGACGCCCGTGGCTCTGGGGAGGCCTCTTTCTGCTCCTCGCGCTCGTCGTGCTTGGCGTGATGCGGCTGGGGACACGTGCAGACAGCGCCCCAACACTGAGCCCTCCCCTCGCGCTCACCACTACGCCGGGCCATGAGGTCAGTCCGGCCGTCTCGCCGGCGGGCGAGACTATCGCCTTTGCCTGGAAGGGGCCAGAGGGTGACAACTGGAACATCTACGTTAAGCAACCCGGTGCGGAGGCCGCGCTCCGCCTGACCGATCACCCGGGCGACGACACGCACCCGGTCTGGTCACCGGATGGGGCGCATCTCGCCTTCGTCCGCTACACCGACACGGACTGCCGGATCATGCTAGTCCCAGCCCTCTCCGGCCCGGAACGCGAACTCGCCTCCTGCTTCTGGTATCCTGCCTCCGACTACGGCATCTTCTCGCCCAAGGTGGACTGGTCGCCGGATGGGCGCTACCTGGCTTTCGCGGATCGGGGCACGCCTGCCGGGTCGCTCCACATCGCCCTCCTCGATGTGGAGACGGACTCCCTCCGGCAGGTCACCACCCCTACTACAACGCCTCTCAGCCACGATACCGATCCGCGCTTCTCGACCGATGGCACCCGCCTCGCGTTCCTCCGCTCGTGGGGACCGGGGCTCGACGACCTCCACACCGTCAACCTCGAAACGGGCGAGGAGACCCGCCTGACGAGCGACTTCCGCACCGTCCTCGGCCATGATTGGGCCCCGGATGACCGGCACCTCGTGTTCTCTTCCAACCGCAACGGCACCTTCGATCTCTGGTCGGTTCCCGCAACCGGTGGGGCGGTGCAGTGGATTCCGGCGACGGGCTGGAACCTCAAAGCTCCGTCTTTCGCTCGCGAGGGGACCCGCCTGGCGTACGAGAACTGGACCTACGACACCAACCTCTGGCGCATCGACCTCGCGGGCGACGCAGCCGATACGATGGCTATCGCGTCCTCGTTGTGGGACGTGCATCCGCAGATTTCGCCGGACGGAGATCGCGTGGCGTTCGTATCGAACCGAGGCGGGAGCTACGAACTCTGGACCAGCGCGCCCGATGGCACGGATGCAGTGGCGCTGACGGCTTTCGGTGGGCCGGTGGTGGGCGCGCCGCGCTGGTCGCCGGATGGGGAAGCTCTCGCGTTCGAGGTGCGGCGGACCGGCCCTTCGGATCTGTACCGCATCGACGCGGACGGAGGAGCCGTACACCAACTGACGGACACGTCTACGGATGAGGTGGTGCCGTCGTGGTCGCCGGATGGGGCATGGCTCTATTTCGGGAGCCACGCGGCGGGCTCTTGGCAGATCGCGCGGGTGCCTGCGAGGGGTGGACCTATCGAACAAATCACGGAGACGGGCGGCTATGCGGCAGCCCTGGCCTCCGACGGCACGCTCTACCTCGCGCGGCACGGCGAGGCGGGGCTGTGGCAGCGCACGCCTGCGGGCGAGGAAACGCTGCTGCTTCCCGATCTGGCGGTCGGCGACTGGGGCAACTGGACCCTGACGGAGGCGGGGATCCACTTCGTGGACCGGAGTGCGCGCCCGGCGGTGCTCACGTTCTACGCCTTCGCTACGGGGATCGCGACCCCGGTTAAACCGCTGAGCCCTGGGCCGCCGCGTAACCAGCCCGGCTTGAGCCTATCGCCGGATGGCCGCTGGCTGCTGGTGATGCGCCTCGACCAGAGCACGAGCGATCTGATGCTGCTGGACGACCTCGCGCTTTGAGCGCTCCTGAGTAGATCGATTCGTTTTGCCTTATCTGGCCGCCGCGCCCCTCCCGATATTAGCATTCCTTTCTATGGCCTTCCTATCTGACTATGCGCTTCCTGCTTCTGTGTCTCCTTGCTGTACTCCTCCTGAGCGCGTGCGACTCCACTGACACGACGGCCCCTCTGGAAGATCCGCTGATTGGGACTTGGTCGGATGTGGCTTCCTCCTACCGTCTATTCGCCACGTCTACCATCACGCAGGAGGTAATCGATTACACGACGCCAGGCACCAGTACGCTTCGAGTGGAAGGCGAGACCAGTGGGCTGCTCCGCTACCCGCATTTCGAAGGCAGCAACCTTCTGGGGCTCGTCTCAGCGCCTCAGATCGATCTCACACCTCCGCTCCCTCACTTTCGGCTTCTCGTAGACCCCTTTGTTGAGACGTTTGGCGGCGAGGTTCTGGTAACCACGGCCTCAGGCGCAACGAAGTACTTGTACGTGTCATCCAGCGGGAAGACGCCTTTTACCGTCAATTTGCCGGAGGTCACCTATCATGATGCCGTCTTTAGGCATCTCGGCGATAGCCTCCGTGTGAACGGGACGCTCACCTTTGCCTCTCGTACACTTGAAGCGGGGCTCGAAGGTCTGCTGGCAGAGTGGGCCTGGGAGCAACAAGGAACCATACCCCAATACACATTGGACGCTGACGGCGAGGCGTACCGCATCGACATCGATACGACCCATGTGGGCACCTGGGAACGTGTGAGCGACGACACCCTCCGCCTCGTATTCGAAACGAGCAGCGGCGAGGTCGACACCTTCACCTATACCTACCAACTCGTGGATGGCGTACTCCTTCTTACGGCCCTCTCCGACGTGTGTACGAGCGACGCTGCATCTTGCATGGCCACCTATGAGACCCGCTTCCACGTTGCGGCGAACACCCTCGTGCATGTTCGCGTGGAGACCACGGGCCGATTAGAACAGGACACTGGATCCGCAGCTCCCTAAGGGAGCTTCTCTGAGAGGCGAAGCGGCTGCTCTAGCCGGGCGAGGGAGCCGCTTTTTTCAAGGGCGTGTCCTCATGTGTCTGCCTCTCCGATTGAGGATGATTGCCAACGCATTGGCAAGGAACCGGTACAGATGGACTTCGCCGATCCTACGGATTCATTCGACTGCGTTCGGCTACGGGTCACTCCACTCAGGATGACTGATGATTCCCTGTTGTGCCCTCTCCGCCCTCACCACACCGTCCCGATGGACAGGCGACCTCCAATGAGGGCCGAGAGGGAAGCGCGTTAGCGCGTCAGGGTGAGCGGCATACGGTCACTCCCGCTCGCCGTCTGTAAGCGGACGAGGTAGGTCCCGGCGGCCAGCGCCCCGGCATCGAACGGCACGCTGTGCGTCCCGGCAGGCCGTGCTCCGTCGGCGAGGACGGCGACGCGCCGCCCGAGGGCGTCGTAGACGGTCAGAGCGACGTGCTGCGGCTCGTCGAGTTGCATGCGGATGGTGGTCGCGTAGATGAAGGGGTTGGGTGCGACGGGGAGCAAGCGGCTCGTCGCCACCGGGACGGCTCCGGGTTCGTTGGCGGTCTCGCGCACGCGGACGATGCGCCGGACGGCTTGCGAGTTGAACTCGGACACGTAGAGCGTATCGCCGGAGGCGGTGGCGACGATGCCATTGGGGCCGTTGAACTGGGCGGTCTCGGCG
>JABDIZ010000361.1 GCA_013003465.1 Rhodothermaceae bacterium | reverse complement strand
CACCGATCCCGTCTACGGCACCCGGATCGAGGAGGTCGGCATCGACATCACGACGGCACCGGGCGCAGGCGTGCGCGCCATTTTCGAAGGAACGGTCGAGCGCATCCTCGTCATGTCGGCCTACGGCACCGTCATCGTGGTCTCCCACGGCGACTTCCACTCGCTCTACGGTAACCTCTCGCAGGTGAACGTGCAGCAGGGCGCGCGCGTTCAGGCGGGGCAGGCCGTCGGCCGCGCGGGCACCGCCGAGCAACGGCGCGGTCCAGGGCTGTTCTTCGCCATCTTCCAGGGCGAGCAGGCCGTCAACCCGACGAGTTGGCTACGCGGGCGTTGATGGAGCCTTGCGCCGGGGTATGGGAGATAGGCGCTGGAAGACAGGGAGGCCCTTCCATCTCCAGACATTTTGACGAGGCGAGCTACATGACGCCGAGGAGGCCGCCGAGTTGGTAGAGCCCAAGCGCCATAGCCCACACACCGACGGCGTATAAGAGTCCCACAATGAAGCGGAATAGGTCGGGGTGGTCCTCCCGCCGAACCGCGAGTGTGAGAACCCACGACGTGGCTTTCCGCCGTCTGGCCCGCTCAGCAACGACGAGTGCAGCAAGTCCAAACGGAATCGCCGTCCCGAGCAACCCGCTGGCGACAGAAACGACTGCGATCCCGAGCACGTAGGCGATGCCCATCCGGAGCGACTTCAAGAACGGGATGGGCTGGAACCCTCGCGCCTGCCAGTAGCCTTCGCCGAGCATCGTCAGTCGATTTCGTGTTTCTGTGGGACCGCCCTTGTATGTAATCCTGTCTTACAACGCGCCACGGAGCTTCTCGGCCGTGACGAGCCGGTCGATGGCGAGGGCGAAGGCGGCCTCGCGGAGCGTGCAGTCGTGCGACTTGGCTTTGCCGAGCACCGCGCGGTAGGCCTTGAGCATCACCTTCTCCAGGCGGTCGTTGACCTCCTCCTCTTCCCAGTGGTACTGCTGGAAGTTCTGGCTCCACTCGAAGTAGGACACCGTCACGCCGCCCGCGTTGGCGAGGATGTCGGGCACGATGATGACGCCTTGCTGAGTGAGTTGCCGGTCGGCGTCGGGCGTGACGGGCAAGTTGGCGCCCTCCACGATGATCTTCGCCTTGACCGAGTCCACGTTGTCCTCGTTGATGGCACTCTCCATGGCTGCCGGGATGAGCACATCGCACTCCAGACCCATGAAGTCGGCGTGGGCGATCTCTTCGACACCCGGCCCCGCGTAGCCGCCGATGGTGTGATCGCCCCCCTCTCGCTCCTTGTACCGGCGGATATCCTGCACATTGAGCCCATTCGGGTTATGGAGACCGCCCGAGACATCGGAGACGCCGACGATGGAACAGCCCTGCTCGGCGAGGAGCAACGCCGCATTCATGCCCACATTCCCGAAGCCTTGCACCACCACGCGCAAGCCCGGGATATCGAGGCTGAGGTCTTTGGCTGCTTCGAGGGCCATGATCATCACGCCGCGGCCGGTCGCCTGCTCGCGCCCCTGGGAGCCACCGAGTTCGATAGGCTTGCCCGTCACGACAGCCGGCGAGTGCCCGTGCTGGCGGCCGTACTGGTCTACGATCCAGGCCATCGTCTGCGCGTTGGTGCCCATGTCGGGCGCGGGCACGTCGCGGTTGGGGCCGAGGATGAGATGGATGCGCGAGACGTAGCGCCGCGTCACGTGTTCGAGTTCGTGCTTCGTAAGCGTACGCGGATCGCAGTTCACGCCGCCCTTACCCCCACCGAAG
>JABDIZ010000359.1 GCA_013003465.1 Rhodothermaceae bacterium | reverse complement strand
GAACTACTCCACTGCTGGAGCAATAATTAAATTGATCGGTGTTCTTGCTGCGTAACTGCTCCTACTTATCTCCTTTGAGGCGCGGCTGACGAGCACCGGAGCAGCCCTTGTGTTCGCGGCGGCGGCCACCATGTGTAGTCCCGTGCCCAGCATCAACCAAGCCTCCTTGCGTGACGAGTTTGCCCGATTGAGGGACGAGTTCGGCACGCTGTCGGGCGCCGGCAAGGTCACGCCCGAGAGCGCGGTGCTGATGGGCGCGGTGTTCGTGCTGCTGGAGCTGATGGTGGCGATCTTCCTCGAGAAGACGACGCGAAAGAGTTCGAAGAATTCGAGCATACCCCCTTCCCAGTCCGGTGCCGACGAGAGCGCGACGGCGGCGCCGGGGTCGAACTCGAAGGGCTCCGGCGGACAGGATCAGCGCTTCGACAATGCCCGCACCGTCGAGAGCGTGACGCTTGTGCCGGTGACGACGTGCGGTTGCTGCGGGGAGGATCTGAGCGGTGTTGCCGCCGAGGGCCACGAGCGACGAACCCGCATCGACATCGTGTTCGAGAAGACGATCGAACACGTTGACGCCGAGATCAAGTGCTGCCCGGCGTGTGCGAAGAGGACCAAGGGGGAGTTCGCCGCGGATCTGATGGGCCCGATGCAGTACGGACTCGGGGTCAAGGCGTACGTGGTGAACCTGCTGGCGAGCCAGATGGTCTCGCTTAACCGCACGGCGAAGCTGATGCACGCGATCCTCGGCCAGCGGATCGCCGAGGCGACGATGCTGCGCTTCGTGATGGAGCTGTACTGGGCGCTCGGACGCTGGGAGGAGGCCACCGCCGAGGCGTTGCTCGCCTCCCCGGTGATCCACCTCGACGAGACCTCGATGAAGGTCAACGGGAAGAAGCAGTGGGTGCATGTCGTCAGCGCCGGGAACCTCGTGCTCAAGCGCGTGCACCCCAAGCGCGGCCTGGAGGCGATCCGGGCGCACGGCATCCTGCCTCGCTACGGGGGCGTGAGGGTGCACGACTGCTGGGCCTCCTACTTCAGCGCCGAGTTCGCCGGCGCGCGCGACGCGCTGTGCGGCTCGCACCTGCTCCGGGAGCTGGCGTTCGTGGAGGAGTCCAACGGCTACGCCTGGGCGGGCAATCTCCGACGTCTTCTTCAGGAGGCGTGCGGCGAGGTCTCGGCGAGCGAGACGAAGTGCCTGGACGAGACGGCGTACGCCCGGCTGCAGCGCCGCTACCGCAACCTCCTCACGCGCGCCGAACGGGAGATGCCGCCGATCCCGGTACGTCAGGGGGCTCGCGGCGGGAAGGTCGCCAAGTCCG
>JABDIZ010000078.1 GCA_013003465.1 Rhodothermaceae bacterium | reverse complement strand
ACCCAACGCTGAAGGACCTCTTTGACAGGATCCATCTCGCAGACTATTTACACGAGGAATATCTTGCTGCTCACCGCGCGGCATAACTCGCGGCTGCACGCCGACGCGGGGCTCCAGCGTTCTCGATTCGTGCGGGCTTCGGCGTCTACATTGCTTCGTTCCAACCTCACGGCGTCAGCCCCGCGCGGCTGAGCCGCAAACTGTTCTGCGGCTCTCGTAGCTTGGTAGATGACTGAGACCGACGCCGAGATTCCCGCTGTGCCCGCCTCGGCGCCGAGGCGGTGGGACTGGCGCCGCGGAGCAAAGTGGTTCGGGGCCGAGTTCCTTGTCGTCGTCACCGGTGTCCTCGTAGCCCTCGCGCTCAACGCATGGTGGGCCGACCGCCAGGACCGCTCGAAGGAGCAGTTCTACCTCCGCCAACTCGCCTCCGACCTCGCCGAGACCGAGCGCATCTCGGCCCAGAGGGACCAGTACATGGTCCCGTTCGAGCGTGCGCCGCGCAGGCTCGCGCAGGCCTACTTCCTCGCCGACCTCCCACCCCGCGACTCCATCGTCGCGTGGGCGAGCGTCGCCCCGGTCCACAACCCCATGAGCCCCGTCCTTGGGACGGTCGAGGCGATGGTGACGACAGGGGACATCGGCCTCATCCAGGACGATTCGCTCCGAATCGCCATTGTGTCCTACCTTGACAGGACTCGGTCGAACATCCGAGGCTACCACGAGTGGCAGCAACTGTTGCTCGAACACACGAGCGCGTACGGCAGCCACGCACCGGTCGCTGAGGTGTTCGCGGAGCAGATTGGACCCGGAGCCCTCGACTCGCTCGACCGGGCGGACTCGTGGCGAGTCTTGGTCCCGCCAAGTGTGGACATCGAGCCGTTCGATGTTGTGGCGTTCGTCCGCGATCAACGAACTCAGCGCCTCATGGTAAACATGGCGGCCACCAAGGACAACATGAGGCTGTATCGAGGGTACTTCCGATCCGATGCAGACGCGCTTCGTGAGCGCGTCGAAGTGGCGCTAAGAGAGTGAGCCGCAGAACCCACCGCTGCAGGCCGACAGCACGCGCGAGTGTCCTTGCCTCGTCCGGGCGGCGGTGTCTACGTTGCCTCGTCACACCCGCCAGTCGTCAGCGTGCTGCGGCTGAGCGGTCAACTGTTACACTTTGGCCCGGGCTGATGGTTTACACTCCTGACGGCCCGTCGTCACGCCGTCAGCCTCCACGTACATCGGCGTGTCCTGCGCTCCGATCCGCCAGCCAGCCCTCGCGGCTGAGCGGCCCCCTGCTTCATGCCGGGAGGGGGGTGCCTAGCGCAGTTGCGTGATCCGCTGGGTGGCTGTGCCCGCTGGCGTCGTGAGGCGGACGAGGTAGACACCGCTGCTGAGGGTACGGGCGTCGAATAGCGCGGTGTGGGTACCTGCGGCCTGCTCGCTCTCGGCCAGCACGGCGATCTCGCGGCCGAGCAGGTCGAACACGCTCAAACGCACGGGCGACGTGGCGTCCAGGGTGTATGTGAGCCGCGTCTGGTCGGCGAAGGGGTTGGGAGCCGGGGCCTCCAGCGCGAATGCGAGCGGCGCGGTTGCCGGCTCGTTTGCCACCGGGGCGGTATTCTCGAAGCCGACGGTAAAGAGGCCGCCCACGTTGGCGGGCAGTGTCAGCGTGCGCGTGTCGGCGTCGTAGTCGGCGTAGGGCTGGCCGTCAAGGAGGACGGCGGAGAGGCGGAGGCGGTCGTCGCGCACGGCCAATGGCGTCAGGCGGATGGTGCGTGCCTCGGGCTGCGCGTCGAAGCGGTAGTGGAGCGTGGCCTCGGCGTTGTGGACGAACAGCGTCGCGTGGAGGTAGGCGTAGTAGCCAAGCTCGACGGAGTGGTAGGCCGCCTTGAAGCCGTCGCCCTTATGGTCGCCCCATTGCGGGACGCCCGCACCGTAGCGCGTCCGGTCGGGGTAGACCTCGCCGTAGACGGGGTCTTGGAAGTAGGTCATGAAGAAGCCCAGTGTCTCGTCGGCCATCGTGAGCCACTGCGGGTCGGCGGTCTGGCGGTAGAGTTCGAGGCCCGCCGTGACGGCCTGCTCCATCTGCCACCATGCCTTGGTGGTGTCGGGGATGCCGAAGAGTTGCATCTCTCCCGTGATGCGGTCGAAGTCTTTGTAGGGGCCGCCGTACTCGTGGTCGTAGCCGCGGTCGAGGACGTGCTGCGCGAGGAGTTCGGCGTCCGCGAGGTACGACGGGTCGCCGAGGACTTCGTGGAGGCGGCCGAGGCACCACGCCGTCTTCAGCACGTGGCCCATGATGGTGAGGCGCTCGTTCGCCAGCGGCTGCCAGTCGGCGTCGTACTTCTCGGCGAAACCGATGGCCTGGTCCGGCATGGACGCGACGAGGCGGTCCTGCATGTTGGCCGCGAGGTCGAGGAGCCGGTCGCGGTACCGGTCCTCGCCGGTGAGCAGATAGAGCTGGAGCGCATGCGTCGTGATGGCATCGACCGTCGCGTTGAAGCTTTTGTCGGTGGGACCAGAGCCGGTACGGCTCGTCCGATCGTAGTAGCCGAAGAGGTCTGTGCGATCGTCCCAGAAGTGCTCATCGAGGTGCGCCATGCCCTGGTCCAGCCAGGCGCGGTCCACCGCGTCGCCCGTGGCTTCGACGTAGGCCATCGGCCCGAGCAGCGCGTAGTGCTGGATGAAGGCGGTCTTCTGCCCGTTGATGTCGATCACGCCGCCGGTCTCCGTGAGCCGGTTGAACCAGCCGCCGAAGGCGCTGTCCCAGCCGTGCGTGTAGAGGAAGTCGAGCGCGCCGCGGGCGTAGGTGAGGTATGTCTCGTTGCCGGTGAGCTGGAAGGCGCGCACCATGGCGTAGGCGTCGCGGCTCTGCGTGAGTACGTCTTTGTTGGTGCCCCACGCGGTGATCACCTCGCCGTCGCGCGAGACGTTGGTGTAGAAGCCACCGCGCGTGTCGTCGTACACATCGAGCCAGAACGAGGCGTTGGTGTCCACGTAGTCGATGAACAGGTCCGGGTCGTCAAGGAACGGCGACTGGACGTCGACCTGTGCCCAGACCGGCGCTGCAATCGCAGCGAGGGCTAGCAGGACGAAGAGGCGAGGGAGACGAAGCATGGGCGTTTCGAGCGGGCTTCGGGGAATGTAAGCCCTTACATGCGAGGGCATGGGCAGCCAGTTCCATGCGGGCTTCTATCTTCTCGGTCTCGCTGTTGTGCCGTTTTCGATTCGTCCGGCTATGTCGAGCCTACCCGCCTCTCCACCTGACCGCTATCCCCCCTCTGACGCCTTTCGTGCAAAGGCCTACCTCGATTCCGAAGAGGCGTACGAGACCATGTACCGCCGCTCGATCGACGACAACGAAGGTTTCTGGCGCGAGCAGGCCGAGCGCATCGCCTGGTTCACGCCCTTCGATCGCGTGCGCGACGTGTCGTACGAGCCTAGCGACATCCACATTCGGTGGTATCTCGGCGGCACGACCAACGCCTGCTACAACGCGGTGGACCGGCACGTCGAAAACGGACGGGGCGACCGGACAGCGCTGATTGTGGAACCCGACGAGCCCGACGAGGATGCGCGCCGCCTCTCCTACGCCGACGTCCACGCGGCAGTGCAGCGGATGGCGAACGTGCTGAAAACCCTCGGCGTGCAGAAGGGCGACCGCGTGACGATCTACCTCCCGATGATCCCGGAGGCGGCCTATGCCATGCTCGCCTGCGCGCGCATCGGCGCCATCTTCTCGGTCGTCTTCGCGGGCTTCTCGCCCGACGCGCTCGCCGACCGCATCCTCGATTGTTCCTCCGACTTCGTCATCACCGCCGACGAGGGGCGCCGCGGCGGCAAGCGCGTCGCGCTCAAGGCCAACGTGGACGCGGCGGTGGAGCGCGTCGAAGCGGCCGACAGCGAGGTGCGCCACGTGCTCGTCGTGCAGAACACGGCGGGGCCGGTGGACTGGCATGCCGAGCGCGATGTCTGGGTCCACGAGGCGCTGGAGGACGCGGCGGCTGACTGCCCGTGCGAGCCGATGGGCAGCGAGGACCCGCTCTTCATTCTCTACACCTCGGGCTCGACGGGCAAGCCCAAGGGCGTCGTCCACACGACCGGCGGCTACTGCGTCTGGACCTCGCTCACGCACCAGGTCGTCTTCGACTGCCACGACGACGACGTCTTCTGGTGCACCGCCGACGTAGGCTGGATTACCGGCCACAGTTACATCGTCTTCGGCCCGATGATCAACGGGGCCACGCAGGTCTTCTTCGAGGGCATCCCGACCTACCCCGACGCCGCGCGCTTCTGGGAGGTTGTGGACAAGCACGGCGTGACCATCTTCTACACTGCGCCGACCGCCATCCGCGCGCTCATGGCGAAAGGCGATGCCTTCGTGACGCGCACCGACCGCTCGTCGCTTCGCCTGCTCGGGACGGTTGGAGAGCCCATCAACCCAGAGGCATGGCGGTGGTACCACGCCGTCGTGGGCGATGGCCGGTGCCCCATCGTGGATACGTGGTGGCAAACGGAGACCGGCGGCATCATGCTCGTTGGTCTGCCGGGGGCGCTCCCACAGAAGCCTGGCGCCGCGGGCAAGCCGTTTTTCGGCATCGAGCCGCAGGTCCTCGACGCCGCTGGCGAGGTCCTCCACGGCGCGGCCGACGGCCTCCTCGTCATCGCCGACTCGTGGCCGGGCCAGGCCCGCACGGTCTACCAGAACCACTGGCGCTTCGTCAACGCCTACTTCACTCACTACGAAGGCTATTACTTCACCGGGGACGGCTGCCGCCGTGACGAAGACGGCTACTACTGGATCACGGGCCGCGTGGACGACGTGATCAATGTCTCGGGGCACCGCATGGGCACCGCCGAGGTCGAGAGCGCCCTCGTGTTGCACGACGCCGTGGCCGAGGCCGCCGTGGTGGGCGTGCCGCACGCCATCAAGGGGCAGGGCATCTACGCCTACGTCACGCTCGGTGCGGGCCACGAAGCCACCGAGGACTTACACCACGAGCTGGTCCAGCACGTCCGCACGCACATCGGGCCCATCGCCCAACCGGACTTTCTCCAGTTCGCGCCCTCGCTACCCAAGACGCGCTCGGGCAAGATCATGCGGCGCATCCTGCGCAAGATCGCCGAGAACGAGCACGGCAATCTCGGCGACACCTCCACGCTCGCCGATCCGGCCGTCGTAGACGACCTCGTCGAGCATCGGCAGAACCGGGGGGCGTGAACGGGGCGGGGTGCCTATCCGTGCGTCGTGGGCAGGCCTGCCTTCGCCAATGCATTGAACCCGCCGACGTTGTAGGCCTCGCTGAACCCCATCTCGCGGAGGCGGCGGGCGGCCGTCCCACTGCGGTTGCCGCTGCGGCAGTAGAGGTAGACCGGTTGCTCCTTCACGAGCGCGCCCTCGGCCAGGAGCGCTTCGATGCGCTGGTTGAAATCAGAGGCCATCACATCCACGAGGATCGTCTCGGCGAGGTGGCCGTCGGCATACTCCGCGGGCGTGCGCACGTCCAGCACCGGCTCGCCGGGTTGCAGGCGGGTCTGAAACTCGGCGGCCGACAGGGTGTACGGGTCGGCAGGGCGCTTGAAGGCAGAAAAGAACGACATCGGGTTGAGAGAGAACGAGGGATCAGGAGGAGGGAAGGTGGTCGTCAAGCCAGCGGCGCAGGGCCGGTTCCGGCAGGGCACCCGTGAACTCAGCAGCTACATCGCCCTTGACGAATAGCTTGACGGCCGGGATGCCGCGAATGCTGTAGCGCTGCGCGAGATCGGGGTGCGCATCCACGTTGATCTTTACGAGTCGCCACCGTCCTCGGCTCTCGCGGGCAAGCCGTTCGATGGTGGGACTGAGCACACGGCACGGCCCGCACCACGGCGCCCAGAAGTCTACCACGACGGGCTTGTCGCGGCTTTTGTCGAGGACGGCGCGTTGGAAGTCAGTCATCGGTTCGTGGGCTTAGGGCGTCGAAAGCAAGAGGGCTGTGGCCTCTGTGGTGGAGGCGAACGCCTCCGGCGCCTCGCGCACCAAGATGAAGCCGCCCATCACGATTAGGAAAACGGCGAACGCGCGACGCAGGGCGGCCTGTGGCACGTGCTGGCTCACGCGGTTTCCCACGAACGAGCCCGCGATACCGATGGCAGCAAACACGCCGATCAGCTGCCAATCCACGAATTGCCCCGTCGCGGCGAGCACGTCGAGGTATTTGTAGAAGCCCGCGAAGCTCTTGGCTGCGATGATGAGCAGGCTGGTTCCCACCGCCAGCCGCATATCGAGGCCGCCGAGGAGTACGAGCGCCGGGACGATCAGAAACCCGCCGCCCACGCCCACGAGTCCGGTCAGGACGCCCACGACCAACCCTTCAATGGCGATTTTCCACGCGGCTTGGCGGGGCCGCGTCCCCTCGATGGCCTTGCGACCTCGTAGCATGAGGCCCGCCGCCAGGAGCATCACGATAGCGAAAAGGGCGAGTTGCGCCGGGCCGGGGACGTAGGCCGAGAGTATGGCCCCGCCGTAGGTGCCGATGATGCCCGGCACCCCGAAGTAGAGCACGCTGCGCCAGTCCACCGACCGCTGCCAGGCGTACGGGATGGCGGCCACGGCCGCAATTGCCCCGACGATGGCGAGGCTTTCGGCAATGGCCACCTTGTCAGGCTGACCGGCGAGATAGACGAGGACGGGTACGGTCAGGATGCTGCCGCCGGAGCCGAGCAGGCCGAGCACGAGTCCGATGGCGATGGCGCCGAGGAGGGCGTAGAGCATAGAGTGCTAGCGCGCAGCGAGAAACCGTTGGTCTCCGATGCGGGAGGAGAAAATCAGGCGAGGGTGGGTTCCGCCGATGTGCCGCGTTCCACGGCGTGGTCGGCAGCATACTCCGGGAACGAGCCATTGATGTACCGTACGTCGTACCCCTCACGTGCGAGGAAGGCACTGGCGACCGCCGAGCGTGCGCCGCTCAGGCAATGCACGAGGAGGGGCTGGCCCGTTGGGAGGCGCTCGCCGGCATACTCCGGTAGCCGGGTGTAGGACGCGTTGACGGCGCCGGGCACGTGCGCCTCCGCGTACTCCGAGGCGTAGCGCACATCCACCACCGCGGCGTCCTCATGGTCTGCCAAGGCCTCAAAGCCTACTTCCGGGATGGAGGCGTGTGCGCCGCCGTCCTCGAAGTAGCGCTCCAGCGTCTCCGGCGTGGCAAACGCCACGAGGTTGTCGAAGCCGATACGGACGAGATGGCGCACGGCGTCTTCCACATCCTCGTCTTCCAGGAGGAGCACGAGGGGGGTGGTTTCATCGACCACGAGCGAGCCGACGACCGTGTTGAAGCTCTTGTTCAAGGGCGCGTAGAGGGCGCCGGGGAGGTGTTTCGCCATGAAGCCCGAGCGATCAAGGCGGGTGTCGATGATCAGCGCTTCGTCGGTGTCGGCGAAGCGGCCCAGTTCTGTAGCCGTGAGCTTGCGGGGTTGCGGGAGGCCTCCGAGTACGGGCACCCCGAGCTTGTTGTCGCGCTTCATGCGCGCGAAGTACATCGGCGGCTCGGGTTGGCCGCTCAGGATGGCGTCCACGAAAGCGTCTTCGCCCGCGTCGGCGGCGTCGAGCGAGGCGTTGTAGCGCTTCTCGTAGCCCACCGTCGTAGTAGGCACCGCGCCGAGGGCCTTGCCGCAGGCCGAACCGGCCCCGTGGGCAGGCCACACCTGCAGGTGTCCCTCCAGCTCGGTGAAGCGAGGCAGCGAGTGATAGAGCTGGCGCGCGGAGGGCTCTTGCACGCCGTGGAGCCCGGCCGCCTGCTCCAGCAGATCGGGACGACCGAGGTCGCCGACGAACACAAAATCGCCGGTGGCAATGCCGATCGGCGTCGTCGCACCCGCGCCGCGATCCGTGACGAGGTAGCTCAGGTGCTCTGGCGTGTGGCCAGGCGTGTAGACGGCCTCAATGTCGATGTTGCCGATGGCGAAGGTGTCCCCGTCGCGCAGGAACGTGGCCTCGTAGTCGCCACTCTTGGCCCACTCGCTCTGCCAGTCGGGGCCGCCCTCTTCCGAGAGGTACAGCTTGACGTTGAATCGCTCCGCGAATTCGCGGGCTCCCGAGAGGAAGTCGGCATGGATATGCGTTTCGGCCACGGCCGTGATGCGGAGGCCTTCCGACTCCGCCAGGTCCACATAGCGGTCGATGTCACGCTCGGGATCGATAAGCAGGGCCTCGCCCGTTTTCTGGCAGCCCACGAGGTAGGCATACTGGGCAAGCTTGGGATCGAAGATCTGACGGAACAGCATGGTAGGGCAGGATGGTTGGGAGAAAGTATAGGGCAGCGGAAGGGTGAGGCGTGGTCTCGGGCGGAGAAGCTGGAGTGTCGCCCACTGCGGCTCATCGAGCTAGTGGGGAAGGTGGGCACGGAGAGCGGCGTAGGCCCAGGTGCCTACCAGTGCGCTCACCAAGGCGACCGCCATGACGCTCACGCCGCCGCCGAGCAGTGCGAATAGCGGGCCGGGACAGGCGCCAAGCAGAGCCCAGCCAAACCCAAACGTAATGCCACCCATCCAGTAGCGGGCACCGGGCAGACGGCTGTCGCCCCACTGCTTCGGGGTGAGCCGGATCGGCTCGCCGTGGACGGTCGTGAGCCCGAGACGCTTGATGAGCCACACCGAGACGCCTGCGACCGCGACGGCACTGCCGATAATGCCGTACATGTGGACGCTGTCGAAGCGGAACATCTCCTGGATGCGGAACCAGGAGATCACCTCGCCTTTCGTAAAGACGAGGCCGAGGTAGGCGCCGAACAGGCCGTAGGCCAAGAGCGCGAGGGGCGCGTTGCCTTCACGGAGGGCTCGCGCCTTCAGCGGTGCCGCCACCTGTTCGGTATCGATGCACTCGGCGGGTTCAGACACCGGGGAGTGTGCACTGCGATCCAGGTCTGATTGGCGCCGGCGCGGATAGAGGGAGCGAGGATACATGGAGGTCGGGAGGGATGAGTGGTGCAGCAAGGCGAGGGGGCGGGTCTACAGGAGGGCCGGGA
>JABDIZ010000298.1 GCA_013003465.1 Rhodothermaceae bacterium | reverse complement strand
TTGGGATGAACCACCCGAAGCTGCGCGACAACGAGCCGTTCAAGGCCCGCCTGCTCGACGCAGCCCTCAACAAGGTGGCCAACTCGGACATCTACACGCGCCATTTCGCCCGCTTCATCGAGACGTTCGGGCGCGTCGGTATCCCCGAAGCGTTCCAGTATGCCTTTTTCATCTCGGGTGGCGCCCTCGCCGTCGAGAACGCCCTGAAGACGGCCTTCGACTGGAAGGTGCGCAAGAACTGGCAGAAGGGCTACTCGGGCGAAAAGGGCCAGCAGGTCCTGCACTTCGAGCAGGCCTTCCATGGGCGCAGCGGCTACACGATGTCGCTCACGAACACCGATCCCAACAAGGTCGCGCTCTATCCGAAGTTCGACTGGCCGCGCGTGACCAATCCACACTGCAACGGCCCGGCCGACGAAGCAGACATCGAGGAGCGCGAGGATGCAGCACTGACGCAGGCCAAGACCTACTTCCACACCAACAAGGATGACATCGCGGCCATCATCCTAGAGCCCATCCAGGGCGAGGGCGGCGACAACCACTTCCGCCCGCGGTTCCTCCAGGCGCTCCGTACCCTCGCCGATGAGAACGAGGCCCTCCTCATCTTCGACGAGGTGCAGACGGGCGTAGGCCTGACGGGCAACTTCTGGGCCTACCAGAGCCTCGGGGTCCAGCCCGACGTGATTGCCTTCGGCAAGAAGACGCAGGTCTGTGGCATCCTCGCCGGGCCGCGTCTCGACGAAGTGGAGGACCACGTCTTCGCCAAGTCAAGCCGCATCAACTCGACATGGGGTGGCAACCTCGTGGACATGGTCCGCTTCGACCGCATCCTCGAAGTGATCGAGGAAGACAAGCTGGTCGCCAATGCGCGTGACACAGGCGCGTACCTGCTGGAGAAGGTGCACGGGTTGGCCGAGCGCTTCGAGGGGGTCGAGAATCCGCGCGGGCGCGGCCTCATGTGCGCCTTCGACTTGCCGGACGGCGAGACGCGCACGGCCGTCGTCCAGCAGACGTTCGAGCACGGCGCGGTCATTCTCGGCTGCGGCGCGCGCGCGATTCGCTTCCGCCCGTCGCTCGCCATTACGCCGGAGGGCGTGGACGAGGGCGTCGGCATTCTGGAGCGCGCCCTCACCGATGTGCTCGAGGGCTGAACGCGCTTCATGGAGCAGGGTCTAAGACACCAGGGCCCCGGCTTCCCTTGCAGGAGGCCGGGGCCCTGGCGTTGTCGTCAAGCCGTGACCTTCGTAGCGTGAGGTGCTCAGTCGCAGACGCGAGAAGTGCGGGGGTGCGTCGGAGTTGAACCGGAAGCGGTGAGTGCCAACACGGGTACGGGTAGTGCGGTCACAGGCTGACGGCGTGAGAGGTGCCGATCAGATGTGTGGGTAAAGGCTCAGCCACATGCGTGCCAACGCCGATAGTTGCTAGGTCTGGCAGTATCATGCCTGTGCACCTACACAACTTGACAGGCGTCGTCGGGCTTTGGCTCTGTTTAGGCCGGGTGAAGACGGCGGCGCCTGCCATTTTGCTCTGCCATTCTGATCGTTCGCCCGCTGTCCGTATGCCGCGTCACATCACTGCTCCTACCCGCATCCCTGTGCCGGGGGATAAGCTCATAGAGGAGCACGTCGGTCGGGTCCATACCGGGACGACCGTGCTCAGCGTCGCGCACATGGTCGCGCCGCCGGGGTGGGACGAGCCGTTCCAATCGCCCGCCTTCGACGAGGTGACGATCGTGCTACGCGGCGCCATGCGCGTCGAGCACGAGGGTGGGTACTTCGACGTGGGACCGGGCGAGACGGTGCTGTGCGAAGCGGGCGAGCGGATTCGCTACAGCAATCCCTCGGAGTCGGAGGAATGCGAGTACTGGGCCGTGTGCGCTCCCGCGTTCAGCCCCGAGGCGGCGCACCGGGAGGACTGAGCCTCCACGAGGGCCTCGCGGCTACGGCAGGGTGCGCGTAAAGATGGTTGGCTCGCCGCGGGCCGCCGCCTCGCGCGTGAGCGTCAGCGCAAACTCGGTGAGCGGGACGTCGAGCGAAGGCTGTCCCGAGCGGTCCAGGTACGCGCCGGACGAGAGCCAGATGCCGGGCTGCTTGGGATCGGGGCCGCCATAGGCCGTGATGCGGTCTCCCACGACGAGTCCGGTCTGCGCGGCGGGGATCTGGCTCGTCACGAAGAGCTCGTGCCCGTGCTCGGTTTCGATGCGGAGGCCTCCGGGCTCCAGCGCTTTGACCGTACCGGTCACGACGGCGATCATGCGGCTTCAGCCTGCGGTGCGTCCGGGATGGACTCCACTTCCGTCGCTTCGGCGCCGTCAGCAGGCTCGTCGTCCTCGATAATCACGCGCGTTACGTCGGCGATGGCGTCGTCGTTCTTGAGATTGATGATGCGGACACCCTGCGTGTTGCGGCTGTAGGTCGAGATGCTGTCCACCGGAATGCGAACCATCAGCCCGGCCTCGGTGGCAATCACAAGCTCGTCCTCTTCGAGCACGCTCTTGAGCGAGACGAGGGGGCCAGTCTTGGCTGTCGTTTTCTGGGTGAGCACGCCCTTGCCGCCTCGGTTGCGGAGCGGGTAGTCGGCGAGGTCGGTGCGCTTGCCGTAGCCGTTCTGCGAGAGCGTGAGGACCTGCGCGCCATCGCGGCGAATCGAGATCATGCCGACCACCTCCTCGCCCTCGTCTAGGCGCATCCCGCGCACGCCCCGGCTCTTACGGCCCATCGGGCGGACGCCGCCCTTGTATTCGTTCTCGGCGGTGCCCTCGTGGAAGCGGATCGCCCGGCCACCAGAGGATCCGAGCAGCACCTCGGTGTCGCCGTCGGTGAGCCACGCTTCGAGCAGTTCGTCGCCCTCGACGATATCGATGGCGATGATGCCGCTGACGAGGGGGCGGCGGAACGCGCTGAGGGCCGTTTTCTTGACGAGGCCCCGCTTGGTCGCCATCAGCACGAAGTGGCTGTCGAGGAAGTCCTCGTCGCGGAAGTTCTCCTTCTTGAGCGGGAGGACGGCACGCACGCGGTCGTCCTGCGCGATGCGGATGAGGTTGCGGATGCTCCGGCCCTTCGCGGTGCGGCTGCCCTCAGGGATGTCGTAGACACGGAGCCAGTAGCACTGGCCGTGATCGGTGAAGAAGAGCAGGTAGTCGTGCGATGTAGCCGCGAAGAGATGCTCGACGAAGTCCTCGTCGCGCGTGCCGGTGCCTCGGTGCCCGCGCCCGCCGCGTCCCTGCGTGCGGTACTCTACCATCGGCGTGCGCTTGGCGAGACCCTGGTGTGTGATCGTCACGACGACCTGATCGTCCTCGATGAGATCCTCAACGTTGATGTCGCCCCCGCCGACGAGGTCGATCTCGGAGCGGCGTTCGTCGGCGTACTTCTCCTTGAGGGCGAGCAACTCCTCCTTGATGATCTGCATGCGCAGCGGCTCGGAGGCGAGGATGGAGCGGAGGCGCTCGATCTCCTTGATCATCGCGGCGTACTCCTGCTGGATCTTGCCGCGCTCCAGGCCCGTCAGGCGCGAGAGGCGCAGGGCGAGGATGGCGTCGGCCTGCGCTTCGGAGAGCCAGGGGCGCAGTACGAAGTCGGGGCGCAGTTCCTCGGTGCTCTGGATGACGGTCGCTGCCCGGTCCTCCGAGCGGTCGACGGGTGCGACCGGGTTGAGGCCGAGGCGCTGCAACTGCTCGGGCGTCAGCTTGGACGGATAGACCCCCGCCATCAGGTTCGTCTTCGCCGCGTCGGTGTCGGGCGAGTGCCGGATGATGGCGATCACCTCGTCGAGGTGGTCGAGGGCGACGGTGAGGCCTTCGAGGATGTGGGCGCGCTCCTCGGCCTTCTTCAGTTCGTACTGCGTGCGGCGCGTGACGATCTCGTGGCGGTGCGCCACGTAATGGTGCACCATCTCGCGCAGGGTGAGCGTGCGCGGGCGCCCGCCGACGAGCGCCACCATGTTGACGCCGAAGGTTTGCTGGAGCTGCGAGTACTTGAAGAGCTGGTTCTGCGTGACCGCGGGCACGGCATCGCGCTTGAGCTCCATCACGATCCGCATCCCGTTGCGGTCGGACTCGTCGCGCAGGTCCGAGATGCCCTCGATCTTCTTGTCGCGGACGGCGTACGCGATCTTCTCGATCAGCGTGCTCTTGTTGACCTGATACGGGATCTCGGTGACGATGAGCGCCTGGCGGTCGCCGCGCAGCACTTCCTCGTGCATCTTGGCCCGCATGATGACGCGCCCTCGGCCCGTGCGGTACGCCTCGCGAACGCCCGCGTAGCCGTAGATGAGGCCGCCCGTGGGGAAGTCGGGGGCCTTGATGTGCTCCATCAGGCCCTCCACGTCCAGGTCGGGGTCGTCGATGGTGGCGACGATGCCGTCCACGAGTTCGCCGAGGTTGTGCGGCGGGATGTTGGTCGCCATGCCGACGGCGATGCCCGCGGCGCCGTTGAGGAGCAGGTTGGGGAGGGCGGCCGGGAAGACGGTGGGCTCCTCTACCGAGCCGTCGAAGTTGGGCTCCCACTCGACGGTGTCCTTTTCGAGGTCGCGCATCAGCTCCTCGGCCGCGCGCGTCATGCGGGCCTCGGTGTAGCGCATGGCGGCGGCGGAGTCGCCGTCGATGGAGCCGAAGTTGCCCTGGCCGTCCACGAGGGGGACCCGGAGCGACCAGTCCTGGGCGAGGCGGACGAGCGCATCGTAGACGGATTGGTCGCCGTGGGGGTGGTACTTGCCGAGCACGTCGCCGACGATGCGGGCGCTCTTGCGGTGGGCCT
>JABDIZ010000294.1 GCA_013003465.1 Rhodothermaceae bacterium | reverse complement strand
CCGCACCGTCGACGGGCACCGTGGTCTGCCATGAACCCGGAGGCCTCAACGTCACCCTCACGCTGCCGACCCCCAGTGACGTGGCCGTCCACTTCAGACACGGCGACGCGCTAGGCGCCTGCCGCTGACACCCTCGTCGTTCTTCTTCACGACGACATCCTCTCGGCCGATACCCCGATCAATTCCCTGCTCCCCGCATGGCCGCGATTTTTGATCACCTGATCGCCCTGTTCGTCGGCACCTCGTTGCTGGTGGCGCTGCTGTTCGTGCAGCAGCGCGGCCAGTTGCTGGGCATCAATGCCTCGCTCCACCACACGGCCCAGACCCAGGCGGCGAGCTTCGCCGATTTGTTCGAGCGCGACGTAGAGAACGTGCAAGGCCCTGCACGCGGAGGCATGACCCCCCGCCTGACGGCAGAGGACGGGCTGACCACGCACGTCCAGTTCCATACGCTCGCCGATCCGGCGCTGGGTGCCCTCTCGCCACTGCTGGCCGTCACCTACCGCCTGGAGCCCACCACCACCTTCGTCACCATCAACGGCACGCGCCTCATGACCTGCCGCGTGGCCCGCTACGCCAACGACGGCACGGGCTACGTCTACACCGGCAGCTCGGCCAACGCCGTGCTCGACTTCGACGTGCTCTTCTTCGCGCGCGACATGACGGGCGAAACAACCAACGGTGACGCCCCCGAGGACTTCGGGTTCGTCCGGGTGAATCTCGAAGCGGCCGCCGCCACGCCCCAGGGGCAAGCGAACCATCAGGGCATGGCACCGCGTGCCAACCTCACGCGGCAGGGCTTCACCTTTCGCCTGCTCGGGCTCGCGGTGAACACGGACTCGCGTCCCGCACCGGGTACCGCGCCGGACCCGGACGCTCCCCTCCCGGACACCCCGAGTCAGCCCTCGCAACCCGAGGCCCCGTCTCCGGGGGAGGAGCCTACCGGAGGCTCCACCACGATGGGCCATTCGCCTTCTCTCCCGCCGTCGCCGCCGACGCCTTCTCTCCCGCCACCGCCACCGCCGCCGACGTCATCCGAGGCTGAACTGTAGGCTCTGCGCCCGAGCCATTGTCCCCCCATCCACCACACGACCATGGGTAAATCCACGCTCCTCATCGTTCTGGCCGCTATCCTCGGCGCGTCGACCCTCTTCTTGAGTACGCGGGTGCTCACCCAAGAAACCCGAGAGGACCGCAGTCAGGCCCAGGCCGACCTGCTCGCCCGCGACGCGGCCACGAGCGGCCACGGCCTCGTGCTCAATGCCATGCTCGCGGAAGACGGCGGCTTCGAGACGAGCGCCCCCTACGCGGAGGAGAACGTGACAGACGGCTGGTTCTCCGTGGACAGCTACGACGCCACCACCGACGCGGCCGGTACGCAGACGGTCACCTACACGGTTACCGGGCACTCGGGCGGCGCCACCCACACCATCACCAGCACCTATGCGTACGACCCGCTCGACTACCCCGGCCCGCTCTGGCTCGACGTGCCCTACGTCACCGCCTCCGTTACCTCGGGCACCCGCATTGACGGCGGCAGCGACAACCTGAACGCCCACTTCGACGAGCGGCAACACCAGGAGTTGGGCCTCGGCAGCCTCCTGCCGCTCGGCACGATGGACGCCAACATGACGGCCAACCTCGGGGGCGCCTCCGGCCGCGGCGGCGACTTCCAGGGCAGCAACATGCTGGCGGCGGGCCTCCTCGACGACGTAAACGTCTCCGACGCCTCCGACCTCTACCATGCGGCCCTCGACGCCATAGGCGCATCCGATGTCACGCTCGCCGGGGGAACGACGCTCACCTCGACGCAGAACTACGGCTCCGGCCAGAAGATCGTCCGGGTCACCGGGCCGCTCACGCTCGGCGACGGCGGACGCCTGGAAGGTACCGGTGTGCTCGTGGTCGAAGGGCCGATCAACCTGACCCACGATTCGGCTCGGCTCGACTGGAACGGCCTCGTCATCATCCACACCGAGGCGATGTACCTGCACCTCGATTGGACCAGGGGCCGCGTGGCGATCAGCGGCGGCCTCGTCGTGGACCAGCAGGCCGTCCCGCCCGGCGGGCACCTGGACGTGACGACCATGCGCGACCTCGACGGCGACTGGGAGAGCGCCGCCGGGGACCACACCGACAGCCCATGGCTCATCTATTCGGGCGGCCCCTATCCGTTCTTCCAGCACAAGCACCGCTACGACCTCGACCTCGGCACGACCGATGTCCTCTTCCGGTCGGCGACAGCGGATTCCCGGGAGTTCTACACGCAGTTCCGCGACGCGCTCAGCCGCCTCGGCACGCAGCAGGTCTTCCTCGAGTTCGACAACACAGCCTACCACGGCAACGCGCGCTACGCGCTCGACCTCGATGGGCAACCGGAGGTCGTTGCGGGGGCCGTCAAGAACGGCTTCGGCGCCCTCGCCGACGGCACCAGTGCGTACCGGTCGCAGCCGTTTGCGGCGGACGACGTGCGGGCCTTCAACGTAGACGTGCGCAGCCTGCGCCTGCTCCGGCAGCGCTTCGACGAGGAGGACGGCTGTGCCCAGTGGCCTCTTTGCATCGGGCCGGCCTGGAACCGGGGCGATGCGCTCACCGTGCGCCTCCGCGAAGTCAACGAAGCACGCAGCCACCCGACGCTCTACGAGGCCGCGCTCTACTGGCACATGCGCACCGACGAGGTGGCCGAGCACAACGCCGAGGAGGCCGCGCTGCGCACGGCCATCCAGGGCGGCGCCCTCTTCGGCACCCGCCTCGACTTCGGCGACGACGTGGACCTGTCCTACGACCACGACGAGATCACCGACCTCGCCGACCGCCTGGGCTTCGATAACGACCAAGTGCTCCTGCTCAGCTCATCGAGCGAGCACACCACGGTGGACGAGCATACGGCCGCAGGAACGTCCGCGCCCAGTGGACCCAGTAGCAGCGGCGGCAGTGCTACACCGTCTTCGCCGTTCTGCCACCGGGTCGATGCCGTACCCGCCACCATCATGCTTTCGGATCCCACGACCATCGTCACCCACCTCCAACACGGCGACACGCATGGCGTGTGCCGGTAGTCGGTGCCCGTTCTAGGTCGTAGTGCCGATGCAGCGCGGAGCCCTTCATGGCTCCGCGCTGCTGTTTTGTTCAGCCTCCACAGAAAAAGCTGTTCCGTTACGACGATCCCTTCAGGTGGAGCGGATAATGAGCGATACCCAGGTCAACCCTACGTTTCGCTCCTGAGACCCCGCCGTGCCTGCATCCTCGCTTCTCGTTCCCTCGCGCGCTGCCGTTGATCTCGATCCGCGCCGCCTCGTACGGGACCTGGTGTTCGTGCTGGTGTGCCTCGAGGCCATCGCGGTCCTGCTCGACCTCTGGCTCTACTGCGGCGGGGTCATCGCGTCGTACGATCTGCGCGCGTTGTTCGACGCGACGAACGAGAGCGGCTTGGCCTCCTGGCTGGCCGTCACGCAAGCCACGTTGATCGCCCTTACAC
>JABDIZ010000287.1 GCA_013003465.1 Rhodothermaceae bacterium | reverse complement strand
CCCTACAGGCCCATCTTTCCCAGGGGCTCCACAGCCGTGCAGACCGACCTTTCAACTCATGGGCATCGGCTCTCTACACTTGCCCCAACGGCTCAGACCGTTTCCACGATGGGAGCTTTCGCTACATCGTCAGCGAACCATCGAATGCAGCAGACGTGGCCCTCCGCTTCGCTCCGGGACCACGCGGCTGATTCGAATGACGTTGGGCTGCGAGCCGTCTGCCGCTGTAATGGCCTATAATCACTTAATAACTGCGACGGTTCGGGTGTGGAGTCGACGCGTCGAATAGCCGCACCGCGTTGACTTTATCAACGGTGCGCTCTACGCTTCGTGCGTGAGCATCGGAGGCCCCATTGAACTGGCTGGAGGCGGTTCGGGCACTGCCCGACGAAGCCGTCATTGTCGTTCACAATCCTCCAACGCCCCGATACGGGCGCGCTCAAAGCAAGCTTGGCTACCTGCTCCGAACGTCGCTCGCGCTTGGCGAGAAGAGGCACGAGATAAGCGATTGCGCGCTCGAGGTCGCGGCGTGGGCGCCGCCTCCGACCGGCCGCGGGAGCGGCTACTACTGGTGCGTCAGACTCCATCTGGACGAACACGAACGGGTCGAGCTCGCCGTGCTTTATTGCTTCTACGACGGAACGGAGAACTCGCCGGGCTTCAGGACTCTAGACGAGGCCTTGGCGTACTGCGGCGACCATGGGTTCGAGCGGGTGAGCGATGAAGACGATTGACCACGCCGACTACCCAATCCACGCGGGAGGCCGGATCTGGTCGGTCGATACCGCGCGCCTGACCCAACTCCCCGACGGAACGCTCGGGATTTCTTATGCTGAGCTCAAGCGCATCCACAGGGCAATCGCCAACTCGATCTGTGGAACACCCGGCGTGCTCACAGCGGACGAGTTGGAGTTCCTCTGCGACATCACAGATACGTCCTATGCAGATGTGGCCCGAGCCGTGGATGTCGACAAGAGCACGGTAACGCTCTGGAGGAAGAAAGGCAGCGTCTCGAAGCTCCCGTTCAGCCTTCTTCTGAAACGCTGGTTCTGGTTCAAGCTGTTCGGTGAGCAACTTGGTGAGACGAGTCTTCCCTTGTCTTCTGTCGCTTCCGACGAGCTCCTCCTCAAGCGCGTGAGAGAGGAGGCAATCCATCAGGAGATGACCTTCGACGTCCGAGAGAAGAGAGCCTCCTGACGTGCCATACCGCGCGACAGTCACTTGCGGCACGGCCGAGGTCCGCGGTGTAGAACCCGCACCTGAATGCCGCAGTCGACGCGGGCTGCCAGGTCGGCCCAACCATCGTTTGCAGGACGACATGGTCCGCTTCGCGGCCCACGCGCTTGAAACGAATGACGTCGGAATCCGTGGTCGCAGCATGTGGAGTGAGAATCGGCGTTGAGCGGCACCGGGTCGCTAGTGGCGGGCCGGGAGGTGGTGCGTGCTTCCACTGGCTGACTCGATGCCTCGGCATCGGGCTGGCACACTCTGCACCTGGTCTGCGCCGATAGTTCCCATAGGATGTGTTCTCGGACGTTGCGCGGGTTGCCCGGGGTCCCGGCGGAGGGCGCCGCACCCGGAGCGGAGGGCTTGGACGAGGCACCCCGACCGGGTTGAGCGCGGCGCTGAGCCGAAGTTCAGCGGGATGTGCAGAATCGCGCGGACGTGGTCCTGCATAGAGAGCTTGGGGTCCCAGACCAGCTCCTGGCGGTCCCAGTGGTCCACGTCCAGCCGGGCGCAGCAGCCGGTCTCGGCGTTGTCGAATCGTGCTTCGGCCAGCCTCATGATGGCCTCCTTGCAGCGCGGTCACGGCGTCGGTCCCGCGCTGCCGCACGGCCAAAATGGTGAGCACCCGGCGCCTTGGCTCCCGCGCGCCGACCCCTCCGCGCTTTTCGAGGGCCGCTGCCTCGGCTAGCGTGGACCTCATGGACACCGGCGAGCCCCGCGCGCTGCACGATACGGCCCGAGAGCTGGGCCTCGACGACGCCGATCTGATCCCGTACGGCCACGACATGGCCAAGGTGGACTCCACGGTGCGGACGCGTCGGCGCGACCGCGATGCACCAGCCCGCCTGGTGCTCGTCAGCGCCATCACGCCCACGCCCGCCGGCGAGGGCAAGACGACCACCACGATCGGCCTCGGAGACGCCCTCGCCCGCCGCGGTCAGCGGGTCTGCCTCGCCCTTCGCGAGCCGTCGCTGGGCCCCTGCTTCGGCCTGAAGGGCGGCGGCACGGGCGGCGGCCGCAGCCAGCTCACGCCCGCCGAGCGCATCAACCTCCACTTCACGGGCGACTTCCACGCGGTAGGCGCCGCCCACAACCTCCTCGCGGCGGTCCTCGACAACCACCTCCACCACGGCAACGCCCTGCGCCTCGACCCCCGTCGCATCCAGTGGCGCCGCGTGCTCGACATGAACGACCGCGCGCTCCGCGACGTCGTGACGGGACTCGGCGGTCCCCGCGACGGCGTCCCTCGGGAAGGCGGCTTCGACATCACGGCCGCCAGCGAGGTCATGGCGATGCTCTGCCTCGCCGAGGACGCGGAGGACCTCCGCGCCCGCCTGGACCGCACGCTCGTGGGCTTCACCTACGACGGCGAGCCCATCACCGCCGGACGCCTCGGCGCCACGGGCGCCATGTTGGCGCTGCTGCGGGACGCCCTGGCCCCGAACCTCGTCCAGACGCTCGAGGGCACGCCCGCG
>JABDIZ010000248.1 GCA_013003465.1 Rhodothermaceae bacterium | reverse complement strand
CTTGCCCTTGGCCTCGTCGGCGTGGCCTTCGGCCTGGAGCTTCGGGTCGTCGGTCAGGTCGCCCCAGGCTTGCTTGACTTTGCCTTTGGCTTCGTCAATGAGGCCTTCGCCTTTCTGTTTTTTCGGGTCGTCCATGGGAGGAGGAGTTGAGCGGAAAGGAAGGTGAGAAATGCAGCCCCGCCGAAGCCGAGCGTCCTCCTTGGACCTTGGTGCTTTCAGGAATGATCCACAGGCCCACTCATTTCACACCTATGCCTTCTCATCCCTCGTAGTCTCGGCGCGAGCGGTAGTAGTCGTGCTGGAGGCGCTCGACGATGCGCCCGGCCACGTAGTCGGCGAGGCGTTCGAGACCCTCGGCCATCTCCTCCTCGGAGAGGCGCGAGAGGGCCCGCGCCGTGACGACGTTGCCTGCAGCGGCCGGAAGCCCGAAGAGACTGGCGTCGAGCACCTCGCGCTCGCGGATGCGGCGCTTCCACAGTTCGCGTCCGCGCACCGGGTCGAGGACGAGGACATCGGCTTCGAGCGCGAAGTAGGTCGCCCCTTCGAAGGAGTCGGCGACGAGGCTGTAGTCGTAGACGCGGAGGTCGAGGAGGAACTCGGCCTGGTCGGGGTCGCTGACGGGCTCGAAGCCGATCAGGTCGGCGCTGTCAAGGAGGACGCGGCGAGCGATCTGGTCGGCGATGTCCACGCGGGCGATGGCGCTGTCGAGGCGGGCCTGCGCCTCGCGGGCTTCGCGCAGCTTGTTGACCGCCGTGCCGACGCGGATAGCGGACCCGACGGGGTCGTACGGGTCGATAGCGGCCTCCGAGGGATCGCCGGACTGCACGCGCGGATGGGGCGGAATGGCGGCCACCACCGCGACGGTAGCGTCGCGGAGGTCGACCTCGCGGAGCCGGTTGGAGCTGCCGCATCCGAAGGCGGTCAGCGCCAGGAGACCGATCAGCAAAAATGAGGTTAAGCGGGGGGTGAGCATGACCGAGAACCAGGTTGTCGAAAGGCGCGGGCGGATCATCGCCTCGCGGTATATATTAGCCGCCCGAGCCCCTCCGGCAGTAACGTACGCGTTCTCACCCAGCCCCGCCGTCCCCTCATGCCCTACGTCGTCGCCCAACCCTGCATCAACTGCAAGCACACCGATTGTGTCGAGGTCTGCCCGGTGGACTGCTTCTATGAGGGGCCGAATTTCCTCGTCATCCACCCCGACGAGTGCATCGATTGCAACGCCTGCGTGCCAGTGTGCCCCGTCGAGGCCATCTACGCCGACGACGAATTGCCAGAGCAGTGGGAGCACTATGCCGAGTGGAACACCTACCTCGCCGAGCAATGGCAGGCGCTGGGCTACAACATCACCGAGAAGAAGGACGCGCTGCCCGAGGCCGAGGAGTACGCCGCCGAACCGCTGCTTTCGCAGAAGAGCGAAGAGGACATCCTGACGTGGGAAGGCGCCGAGTAAGCCGCGTCCTCACGCTCCTGGCAGGGGTGCTCTTCAGCGCGGTGCCCGGCCTCGCACAGGATCCTTCGGAGGTGCCCTACCTCGTCGTCCTCGGCATTGCGCAGGACGGCGGCGTCCCGCAGACCGGCGACGTGGCGCACCCCGGCTGGACCGACCCCGGCCGCCGCCGCCTCGTGGTCAGCCTGGGCCTCGTGGACCCGACCTCCGGCGAGCGCTGGCTGTTCGAGGCCACGCCCGACCTGCCGGAGCAACTCTATCGCCTCGACACGCTCGCCCCGACCGACGCCCGGCCCGGCCTCGCGGGCATCTTCCTGACGCACGCCCACCTCGGGCACTACACGGGGCTGATGTTTCTGGGGCACGAATCGCTCGGCGCTCAAGGCGTGCCGGTCTATGCGATGCCGCGGATGGCCGACTACCTCCGCACCAACGGCCCGTGGAGCCAGCTCGTCCGCTACGAGAACATCGTGCTGCGCGAACTGGCCGATCATGCGCCGGTTCGCCTGAACGAGCGGCTGACGGTGACGCCGCTGCGCGTCCCGCACCGGCAGGAGTTCTCCGAGGTCGTCGGCTTCCGCATTGAGGGACCAAACCGCGCGGTGCTTTTCATCCCCGACATCGATTCCTGGGACGAGTGGGACGCCGAGGGCACGCGCATCGAAGACGAGCTCGCACGGGTGGATGTGGCCTACCTCGACGCGACGTTCTACGCCGATGGCGAGATTCCCGGGCGCGACATGTCCGGCTTCCCGCACCCGTTCATCATGCACAGCATGGCGCGGTTCGCGGCGCTGCCGGAAGCTGAGCGAGCGAAGGTGCGCTTCATCCACCTCAACCACACCAACCCGGCGCTCTGGCCCGGCACCGAGGCCCGGCGCACCATCACGGCGAGCGGCTTCCGAGTGGCGGAGGAAAGCGAGGTCGTGGGCCTCTAGCGTGCTTCGCCAGCGGCTCCGCTTAGAAAGCGTGACCAGATCAGCTCGACGTTGAACGCAATGGATGAGCGTCAGCCGCATCGTCTGCATGGCCCCGCCGCTGTACGCTCGGAGGAGGTACACCCCGGCCGTGAGCCCCAGCGGGTCAGCCGCCTTTCGCCACCTGGTCCGGGCCGTCACCGATCTCACGTCGGAGGCATCCGAACGCACCGAGTCGCGTGCTGGAGCCTCGTCCATGGCCTCGCCGCGCTCCTCCTCGACGGCCCCCTCGCCGCCGACCGAGACCGCGTCGAAGCCCTTGCACGGGCCATTCCTGATCGACTCTGTCTCAGCAGCTAGGAGGGGAGCCGCTCCGCGGGGAGCGGCCCCCAAAACACCCTTCACGGGCGAAGCGTCGGCGAGAGAAGCGCCTCAGGCTGTGGTCAGGTCGCTGTAACGGTAGCCGTCCTCCTCCTCACTACGGATCTGCGCCGCGAGAGTCAGCAGGATTCCGTAGATCACCTTCGAGGCCACGTCGGCAACCGTGTAGGTAATCGAGCGCGCCACCACGGCCGTGTCGCCCGAGAAGAGCGGGATCAGGCCGGTGCTGGAGCCGTCCGGCATCTGCGTGAACACCGGCATCAGGTAGGCTCCGGGGTAGAGCATCCACGAGACGAGGAACAGCACCCAGATGCTGTTGATCAGGCGAGCGGCGCGCGGCGCCATCCCCTGCTGCCCCTCCTTGAGGATCTTGCGCATCAGGAACAGCACGTGGACGAAGAACAGCGTCGAGATCGTGCCCCAGATGAAGAACACCGTCGTGTTGCTGGTCTCGAAGTACTGGCCGATGTAGCCCGTGATGACCATGAGGGCACCAGAGGCAAAGAACTGGTTGCGCGTAGAGGCGAAGCGCTTACTGCTGATGTTGATCACGAAGAGGATCTGGAACAGCAGCATCGGTACGTCGATGAGCCAGTTGAGGTAGCGGTAGCCATTCGTGAAGTTGGCCTCTCCGGCGGCGCGGATGTAGCGGTTGGTGTCCGGATCGAAGATGAAGGCGTTGTCCCAGTTCTGCGCTTGCGCGTAGAGCAGCAGGAAAGCCGAAGTCATCACGACTACAGAGAGCACCGACGAGATGCGGTATTTCGGTGCGACCGCCTTGAGGGTCAGCACGAAGTAGAACAGCGCGGCGAGCATGGTGGCATACCCGAGGGTAAGCACGTGGGCCACCATGTCGTAGGCCATCGGGGAGTACGAGAAGAAGTTCTCGAAGGGAATGTTGGGTAGCATGGGAACGGGAGGCCGTCTGAGAAAAACGGGGGGAGACAGCCATGTACCCGTGAGCGGCGGGCAACACCCACCCGTGCCGCGCCTCATCGCGGCGGACCTCGATCACCCAACAGCGACAGGGCCGCCCCGCGCACTGCGAGACGGCCCTTTGTTTTTTGCTGTCAGCCTTCCGGATTCAGGTGCCGGCGGAGTAGTCGGTGGCGTAGGCGACCTGCTCCTCGGTCAGCGTGTCGATCTCCAGGCCCATCGTCTCCAGCTTCACGCGCGCGATCTGCTGGTCGAGTTCCTCGGGGAGGTCGAGCACCGTGTTCGGGAGCGTCTCGCCCGCCTCGTGGCGCTGGATCAGGTTGAGGTGGGCCTGGAACTGGTTGGCGAAGCTCATGTCCATCACCTCGCTCGGGTGCCCTTCAGCAGCAGCGAGGTTGACGAGACGCCCGTCGGCCAGCACGTAAATGCGCTTGCCGTTGTCGAGGGTGTACTCGCGGTTGTCCTCGCGGATCATGCGCGTGTCCTTCGACGCCTCGGCGAGTTCCTGGAGGTTGAGCTCCACGTCGTAGTGGCCCGTGTTGCACACGATGGCGCCTTCCTTCATGCTCACGAAGTGCTCGCCGCGGATGATATCCTTCATGCCGGTGGCGGTGACGAAGATGTCGCCCACCTTGGCGGCCTCTTCCATCGTCATGACGCGCATGCCGTCGAGCGTGGCCTTGAGGGCAGCCGTCGGCTTGACCTCGGTGATGATGACGTTGGCGCCCATGCCCTTGGCGCGCATCGCGACGCCGCGGCCACAGTGGCCGTAGCCCGCCACGACAAAGTTCTTGCCCGCGATCAGCACGGACGAGGCGCGGAGCACGCCGTCGAGCGTGGACTGGCCGGTGCCGTAGACGTTGTCGAAGTCCCACTTCGTCTCGGCGTCGTTGACGGCGTAGACGGGGTAGAGCAGCTTGCCGTCGTCGGCCATCGCACGGAGGCGGTGGACGCCGGTGGTCGTCTCCTCGGAGCCGCCGATGATGTCGTCGGCCTTCTCGGGGAACTGCGAGTGGACGCGGAAGATGAGGTCGGCGCCATCATCGAGCGTCGTGTCCGGGGTCTTGTCGATGGTACGGTCGATGCACCAGTAGAAGGCCTCGGTGTCCTGGCCGTACCAGGCGTAGATCTCGACGCCGTCGCCGTCGCCGTTCGGGCCGAGCGCGAGCGCGGCCGAGACCTCGTCGTTGGTCGAGAGCGGATTGCAGCCGCTCCAGGCCACTTCGGCGCCGCACGCCTTGAGCGTCTCGATCAGCACGGCGGTCTCCTTGGTGACGTGGAGGCAGCCCGTGATCTTGTAGCCCGCGAACGGCTTCGTCCGGCTGTACTCCTCGCGGAGCCTCATGAGCACTGGCATGCGGCTCTCGGCCCACTCGATGCGCTTGCGACCGGCAGCGGCGAGGCCGAGGTCGGCGACTTTGTAACGTCCTTCCTTGTGATCCATGATAGGTTGTTGGTTTCAGGGTTGAGGGTGTAGGGTTCGGAGTCTGGAACAGAGGAAAACGCTGTACCCTCAACCCCGCACCCGGTACCGACTAGGCGAGTTGCGCCGTCGCCTCCTTGAGCGCGTCGACGTGGTCGAGCGCTTCCCAGGAGAAACCGTCACGGCCGAAGTGGCCGTAGGC
>JABDIZ010000067.1 GCA_013003465.1 Rhodothermaceae bacterium | reverse complement strand
CGGGAGGGGCAGGTCGGCTGCGCGGATGGCTTGCAGCGTCATCGCCACGGCGACGGGCGCCTTGCTGGCAATCGTCTGGATCATCTCCTTTGCGGTGGTCTGCAGCGCCTCGGATGCGACCACGCGGTTGACGAGCCCGATTTCATACGCGCGCTGTGCAGTAACGCGGTCGCCGGTGAGCATCAACTCCGTGGCGATTCCTCGTCCGACGAGGCGGGGTAGGCGTTGCGTGCCGCCGTAGCCCGGAATCAAGCCCAGATTGACCTCGGGCTGGCCGAATTGCGCGTTGTCGCTCGCCACCCGCAGGTGGCAGGCCATCGCCAACTCGCAGCCTCCGCCGAGTGCATAGCCGTTGACGGCAGCCACAACGGGCTTCGCCATCTGCTCGATCTGGTTGAACACGCCTTGCCCACGCAGCGCAAAACGGTGCCCATCGAGCGCATCCATCCCGGCGAACTCACTGATGTCGGCGCCCGCGGCGAAGGCTTTCTCGCCCGCCCCGGTCAGGATCACCCCGCGCACAGCCGCGTCGGCGCGGGCCTGGCGGAAGGCCCGGCTGAGTTCAGAGACGACCTGAATGCTGAGCGCGTTGAGGGCGTCGGGCCGATTGAGTGTGATCGTGGCGACGCCGTCGGCGTCTACGTCGTAGAGAAGCGTGTCGAACGAGGGGGTGTCCATGCGGGCCGGGTGGGTGAAATAAACAGGGGCGACGCAACCGCCGCCCCCATCCTACTCAGGAGTCTAGCTGCGTTCTCGGTCACGCTCGCGCGAGATTCCGTCGCCGCCCTCCGGGGCGTCCGAGTCGAGGAGCGACTCGTCGATGCGGCGCTCAACGTTGGAGTCGAGTTCGCTCAGCGAGGTGTCGAATTCCTCGAAGTCCAGGTCCGAGATCGAGCTGAGCGGATCGCCGAAGACCTCCTCGATCTCCTCAACGGAGGCCTGCGTCTCCTCGACCTCGTTCACGAGCGTGTCGAGTTGGAACGAGACTTCCTCGGGGTTCTGCATCGTCAGCGATTGCTCGTAGACGTAGCGCGTCACGTCCTCGATGGTGGCGAGCTGCGCCTCGATGATGTCGAGGTTTTCGTTAGCCTTCTTGAACTTGTCGAGGCGCTTTTGGAGAATGCCGAGGCGGCGCTGCTTAATGCGGGCCACACGTGGCGGATCGTTCTGCATCTCGCCGCGCAACTGGCTGATGGCGCGGACCACCTCGTCCTCGGCGGTGCGCTGCGCGAACTTATGGTAGCGGTCCTTGAGCTGCAGCAGGTTGAGGTACGAGTCGAGCAGCCCGTCGATCTTCTGGAGGTGGGCGTCGAGCATGCCCTGCGAGGCGTAGCGCAGCTTCGAGAAGTTGTCGCGGATGGCCTTCTCGATGTTTCGAAAGCGGACGTAGCGCTTCTGGTCGTCTTTGTGGAGGGTGCGGAGCACCTCGCGGTCGGTCGGCGGCTTGTTTCGCTCGGCCGCGTGGCGGCTGCGGACGAGCCGCTTGTAGCGGTCGGAGCGCGGGGCCGTGCCGAGGTACATCAACTCTGCCGCCGCGGTGAAGAGCAGAATCAGGTTGGGGACGAACACGAAGTCGTTCAGGAGCAGCGCGGCGACCAGCGCTCCGATCAGGAACACCAGGTTGAAGGGCTCCGTGAAGGCTTCCTTGTAAAAGTTGAGCGGTTCGTCGGGCATGAGGTGGTGCGCACGCGGCGCAACGCAGGGGGACGGGATTAGTCAGTGGCGCGGGGGCGCGGCCGACCGATGCTCTTGGGGCCGAGGTCTTCGGCGGGCGGGTCGGTGGCGCGGGGCGGCGTATCGGGCGCTTCCGGTTCGGGCGCCGGGACGCGGCCGATGGTCTTGCCGCTGGCCGAGCCGGTGGCGTTGGTGGCCGACGCGCGGCTCGGCGCGGCGGGCTCGCCACTGCCGGTCAGTTCCTGCTTGAACTGCTGCACGAGCGAATCGGCTTCCGCTTTCCGCAGCTCTTCGCGGGCGGCTTCGTCCTCCGCGGCTTTCTGGAGCGCCTGCTCCGTCAGCCCGGATTCCTCCATCGCCACCTCGAAGCGAGCCTCGCTCTCGATGTTCTTGAAGGTGAGCTTGTTCACCATCTCGTCGTGCACGTCGTCGAGATCGGGGCGGATCATGCCCTTGAGGGCATCGAGGACACCTTTCTTGCGGACGGTTTCGCGGTGCTGCTGCTTGAGCGCGCGCAACTGGCGGAGGTGCGCCTTCTCGGCTTCCTTGAGGCGCTCAAATTCTTCGGGAGTCATGATAAGTTGTGGGCTTTGAGCCTGAGGCCTGAAGCTCTCCAGCCTGAACGCGTCAAGCGCTGAGCCTCAGGCCTCAGGCCTTATTCCGTGCGTTCGCGCTGGCGCTCGGAGGGCGCAGCGTCGCCGCCGCTCTCCTCGGCCTCGGGGATCCGAAGCTCGGGCTCGGGCGCGGCAGGCGCCTGCTCGGGCTCGGAGAGGCCCATCTCCAGCTTGAACTGCTTGACGAGTTCGGCGGCCTGAATCTCCTGCGCGTCCTCCTCAATCTGTAGCGCTTCGGTGTCGATGGAGTCGAGCGCCATCTCCATGCGCGCCTCGTTCTTGGCCGTCGACTCGTTGACGCGGTTGATCATCTCGTCGTGCGTCGCGTCGACGCCGGCCACCTCGAACTGCTCGAGCGTGTCGGCGATCTTGGCCTGCCACTTGGCGCGTTCGTGGGCGCGGAGGGCTTCCTTGGCCTCGCCGATCTTCTTCTCGCGCTCGCGCATGAAGGCCTTCTTGACCTGGAGCGACTTCTCGTAGGCCTGCTCGGCGAACTGCAGCTGCTCGCCGGTGCGCGCCTGGGCCTCCTTGGTGCCTTGCAGTTGGACAGCGTAGCGCTGCGCGATGTCGTCGCGCCCGGCCTGGATGGCGGCCTTGATCTTCGCAGTCAGGTTGGTCTGCTCGGCCGTGTAGCGGCGATGCTCCTTCTGCAGCAGCATCACATTGGCTTTCACCGTCGCGATGTTCTCGTTCATTTTCGGGACCTGATCGTTCAGTTCCCGGATGTTCTGCTCCAGAATCAGCTTCGGGTCTTCCATCGCAGAGATGGCGCCGCCGAAGATGGATTTCATGAGCCGCTTGAATCGCTTCCAGATGGACATGTGGGGTTTGGATTTCAGATTTCGGAAGGCGGGCGGGAGACGCCGAAATCGAGTGAGGGTGGTCGTAGAAGGTTAAGGTACGGTGCGAACGGGGTTTCTCGGTCAGAAGCCCGTCCACTGCGCTCCGTCGTAGCGATCCAGAAGGCGCGAAGTTGCAGCCGGGGGTGCTGAATCGTACGTGAAGGCGGCCTGCACGGCCTCGGCGTCGAGGCGCGATGGGTCTGCGGCATAGACCGTAGCGAGGACATCACCGGGTTCGACGGGGTCGCCGACTAGGGTGGTAAGCACAAACCCCGCGCTGGGGTCCACAGGGTCCTCTTTTTTCGCCCGCCCTGCGCCGAGGTGCACGGCCGCCCAGCCCAGTGCAAGCGCGTCGATGGCCGTGACGTACCCGGCGGCGTTCTCGGGCGCGCGGATCTCGGCGACGGGCTGCGCGCCTTTGCGTGTGGATGGGGCGTCGAGCACAGCGAGATCGCCGCCTTGTGCTTCGACGAGTTCAATGAGCTTCTCGAAGGCGTGGCCGCTGTCGAGTGCATGCCGGGCCTGCACGTACCCTCCGTCGGGCGAATCAGCCACGCCGCCGAGGTGCAGCATCTCGGCAGCGAGCGCGAGGGTGACGTCGATGACATCGTCCACCGGGCCGCCCGCAGGCGTCTCGCCGCGCAGCACGCAGATCGCTTCAGCCGTCTCCGGCCAGTTGCCGATGCTACGTCCGAGCGGGTTGTTCATGTCCGTCAGCAGCGCCACGGTGGGCTTGTCGAACTCGCGCCCGATGCCGACAAGCGTCTCCGCGAGTTTTCGAGCATCGGCCTCTTCTTTCATAAACGCGCCGCGCCCGCTCTTGACGTCCAGCACGAGCGCGTCGATGCCCTCGGCAAGTTTCTTGGACATGATGCTCGCCGCGATCAGCGGGATCGACTCGACGGTGCCCGTCACGTCGCGGAGGGCGTAGAGCTTCTTGTCGGCGGGGGCGATCTCGGCCGTCTGCCCGATCATCACGACGCCGATCCGTTCGAGCTGCGCCCGGTACTCGGGGATGGAGAGGTTGACGTTGAAACCGGGGATGGCTTCGAGCTTGTCGAGCGTGCCGCCGGAGTGGCCAAGGCCGCGCCCGGAGATCATGGGGACGGGCACGCCGCACGCGGCGACGAGCGGCGCGAGCAGGAGCGAAATCTTGTCGCCCACGCCCCCCGTCGAGTGCTTGTCCACCTTGAGGCCCGGCAGGTCGGAGAGGTCGAGGACTTCGCCCGAGTGGAGCATGGCACGGGTGAGCGCCGCGGCTTCCGTGTCGTTCAGGCCCTGGATGAAGGCCGCCATGAGGAAGGCGGCCATCTGGTAGTCTGGTACGGCACCGCGTGTGTAGGCGGTGACGAGGTCGGTGATCTCCGAGGCCGCGAGGCATTCGCCGTCGCGCTTGCGGATGAGGAGGGAGACAGGGTTCACGTTCAGAAGGCGGCGGACCGAAGACAGAGGGAACAGTACAGTGTCCTCGAAGCTACGAGTGAGTGCGCTCTTAGCTGGTCTCCGCTCTTCCTCTCCTACCCTCTGTCCTCCGATGCAACAGGTCTGGATACCTCAAACCGGCGCGCCCGACGTACTGGAACTTCGCGAGGCGACCGATCCGACCCCACGCTCCGGCGAAGTGCTCATCGCTGTCGAGGCGGCAGGCATCAACTTCGCCGACATCCTCGCGCGGCAGGGGCTCTATCACTCGTGCATGCGCATCATCTGCGGCATCATGGTCTGCATGTGCTCCATGTCCATCATGTCGCCATGATCCATAG
>JABDIZ010000214.1 GCA_013003465.1 Rhodothermaceae bacterium | reverse complement strand
GGGCCCGCCCATGCCCAGGCCCCGGATTCGACGGGCCTGGCCCGCGACTCGGTCGTGTTGCCCGCCCTCGCACCTCCCGCCCTTGCCGATTCGGCACGGTCGCCCTCGCCCCGCGGGGCACTCGTCCGCGCGCTCGTCGCACCTGGCCTCGGGCAGATCTACGTCGGGCAGCCGGTGAAGACACCGTTTGTGGTGGGCGCCCTCGGGGGGCTCGTGGGGCTCACTATTTACCTGAACGGGCGCTACGTAACCTACCGCCACGCCTTCCTCTACGTCTCTCGCGAAACCAACCCGGACCCCACGACGCCCAACCCGGCGAACGAATTCGTCGAGTTCTACGACGACTGGATCGCCACCGGCGCACGGGCTGCCTCAACCACGCGTAGCCTCCGCGATGACTTCCGCCGCAACCGCGATCTGGCCTTGCTCGGCTCCGCCCTCGTGTACGCGCTGCAGGCCCTCGACGCCTACGTGGCGGCCCACCTCACCGAGTTCGACGTGAGCGCAGACCTGTCGCTGCGCGCGGTGCCCACGGCCGACGGCCCCGTCGCCATCCTGACCGTGCGGTTCTGAGGACGTTCCCCACGTCCTGCTAGCCTCCTGCGCGCGTTTGGTGAACACCGTTTCACTCTATATTGGGCATGCGCCTGTGCCCCCTGCCGCTATCTTGGGCAGTTTCCCACTTTTGCCGCCACGGGCGTGACTGGCCGCTTCGCCTTCTGTCCCCCCGCCTGACGAGCACGCCATGACTCTACCCAACTTCCACGGAGCGGAACAGCCGTCCCCACCGCAGAGCGCGACGGCCGCCGAGACCGGCCCGGCGCTCTTCGTAAAGGCCCACCGGTTTCTCGACGCGGAAGGCGACTACGCGCAGGTCAAGGCAGCGGACCTCTACCCCTACTTCCGGGCCATCGAGGTCAGCGAGGGGACGCGCGCCGTCATCCACGGCCGCGAGATCATCATGGCCGGCTCGAACAACTACCTCGGGCTGACCGGCCACCCCAAGGTGGTCGAAGCCGCGCAGGCCGCTATCGCCAAGTACGGCACCGGCTGTACGGGGAGCCGCTTCCTCAACGGCACGCTCGACCTCCACCTGGAGCTTGAGGAGCGCCTCGCGGCGTTCATGGGCAAGGAGGGCTGCGTGCTCTTCTCGACCGGCTACATGACCAACCAGGGCGTGATCCAGTCGCTGGCGGGCAAGGGCGACTACGTCCTCTCCGACAAAGACAACCACGCCTGCATCGTGGCGGGCACGCGCGTCACCTTCGCCGAGACGCTCCGCTACCGGCACGACGACATGCGGCATCTGCGCGTGCAGCTCGAAAAAGCGCACCGCGAGCGCCCCGACGCGGGCAAGCTCATCGTCACCGACGGCGTCTTCTCGATGAGCGGCACCCTCGCCCAGGTTCCTGAACTGGTCGCGCTGGCGCGGGAGTTCGGCGCGGCGCTCATGCTGGACGATGCGCATGCCGTGGGCGTCGTCGGGGAGGGCGGACGCGGCTCGGCTTCTGCCTTCGGCATGCTTGGCGACATCGACCTCGTGACGGGCACCTTCTCGAAGAGCTTCGCCTCGCTCGGCGGCTTCGTGGTGGGCTCGCATGCCGTAACGGAGTACATCCGCCACTCGGCCAGTGCGCACATCTTCAGCGCCTCGATGCCGCCGGCCAACGTCGCGACGGTGCTCGCCTGCCTCGACATCCTCGAAGCCGAGCCCGAGCGCCTCGAGCGCCTCGCCGAAATCTCGGACTTCATGCGAGAGGGCTTCCGCGCACTCGGCTTCAACGTGTGGACGAGCCAGACGCCCATCATCCCCGTCGTCGTGGGCGACATGATGACGTGCTTCAAGTTCTGGAAGGATCTGCTGGAGGAAGGCGTGTTCGTCAACGCGGTCGTCCCGCCCGCCGTCCCCGCCGGGCAGGCGCTCATGCGCACCTCCTACATGGCCACGCACTCGGATGAGGAGCTCAACCGCATCCTCGACGCGTTCCGCAAAGTGGGGCTCAAGCATGGCGTCATCGCTGCCAACGGACAGCCGGGCCATCACGCCCAGTTGAACGGTCTGGCGGACTGACCGCAACACGACAGGTTTCAGGCGCGGGGCCCGGCATCGGCTGGGCCCCGCGTTCGTTTTCACGAGGCGCTGCAGGCTCCCTTCCGCGTGTTTCGGAGGGATTAGCGTAGCTTTGCGCCTGCATCAAGTCGCTCTCCCTCGCTCATGCCCGACGTCGCTACGGCTCCGGCCCCCACGGCCTCCACCTCGGTCACTGTCCGCCCCGTCGCCTCCGGCAGCGACCGCAAGCGGTTCATCGACTTCGTCTACGATCACTACGCCGACGACCCGCACTTCGTCCCGCCACTGCGGATGGACCAACAGAAGGTCCTCAATCCGAAAAAGAATCCCTTCTTCGAACACGGTCAGATCCAGCTCTTCCTGGCAGAGGACGCACAGGGTAAGCTGGTCGGGCGCATCGCGGGCATCGTCAACGGGATGCACCTCCAGAAGTACGACGATGCGACGGGCTTCTTCGGGTTCTTCGAGAGCATCGAGGACTACGGCGTCGCCGAGGCGCTACTCGATGCCGCCGCCGGCTGGCTCCGCGACCAGGGGATGCAGGCCGTCCGGGGCCCGGCCAACCCGACGCTCAACGATACGTCGGGCCTGCTCGTTGACGGCTTCGACCGCGAGCCGTCGATCCTGATGGCCTACAACAAACCGTACTACGAGGGTTTCCTCCTCCGGTACGGCTTCGAGCGGGCGATGACGATGTTCGCCTACTACGTCCACAAGAAGTACCTCGATACGGCCAAGCTGGAGCGCGGTACGGAGATCGTCCGACGCCGCAACCCCGGTCTCACGCTCCGCACCATGGACATGAGCCGGTTCATGGACGAGGCGATGATCGCCAAGGACATCTACAATGAGGCTTGGAGCGAGAACTGGGGCCACGTCCCGATGACCGACCACGAGTTCGAGCACCTCGCCAAAGACCTCAAGCAGGTCATCGAGCCTGACCTCGTCTACTTCTTGGAGATGGACGGCGAACCCGTAGCCTTCTCGGTCACCATCCCGAACCTCAACCAAGCGCTCAAGCACGTGAGCGGCGGGCGCCTCTTCCCGCTCGGCCTCCCGACGCTCCTCGCCCGCGCCAAGCTCGGCGGAGTGTATGAAACACGGATGCCACTGTTGGGCGTCCGCAAGGACTACCACGGCCGTGGCTTCGACTCCCTGATGGTCCTCGAAACCATTCAGCGTGGCAAAGCCAAGGGCTACGAAGCCTGCGAGATGAGCTGGGTGTTGGAGTCCAATAAACGCCTCATCAACGCGCTCGATGCGGTGGGGGCGGTGGTGGACAAGACGTACGCGCTGTTCGAAAAGCGGCTGGATGCGTGACCAACGGAATCCGCTTCATCTACTTCGACCTGGACGACACGTTGCTGGACCACCGCGCAGCAGAGCGTTCTGCTCTGGCGGATTGCACGGTTCACTTCGAGCAACACTTCAATGGACATGATCTCGCCCACGTACAGGAGACGTACCACGCGCACAACGCTCCGCTATGGCGGGCCTATGGGGCCGGGCGCATCGGCCGGGAAGACCTTAAGCGTCTTCGGTTTGCGCGACTGCTCCAGGCCTTATCTATCGAAACGGTAGAATCCGAAGCCGTTGGCGCGTACTACCTCCAGTGCTACGCGAGACACTGGAGTTGGACGGCGGGCGCGGAGACGGCCTTTCACGCCCTCGCGGATCGCTTCCCTGTGGGCATCCTCACCAACGGCTTTGCTGAAATCCAGCAGGCCAAGCTCGACCGCTTCCCTGAACTGCGCGGCCGCGCAGCAGCCATCGTCATTTCGGAGGAAGTCGGTGCCATGAAACCGAGCCCGGTCCTCTTCGCTCACGCCACCGAAGTGGTGGGTGTAGCGCCGGAGCAGATCCTCTACGTCGGCGACTCCCTGCATTCGGATGTGGAGGGCGGACGCGACTTCGGCTGGCAGGTCGCCTGGTACCGCGGCGACGCCTCCGTCCGAGACGACGTGCTCGTCTTCGACGACTGGACCGCCCTGCTCGTCGCACTCGAGGTCTAGCCTGCGCGGATCACAGGCCGAGTTGGCGGAGGAAGATGCCCAGCGCGGCCGGGTAGAGCAGCAGTGTCAGGAGGATGCCGCCGATAGCCCCGCCGAGGTGCGCCTCGTGCGCCACGCGCCCGCCCCCCTGCTTGGCGGCGTAGATGGAGAGCGCCACGTAGCCGAAGGCGAACAGCAATGCAGGGATTCCGACCGGAATCAGAAAGAGGTAGATCGGCTCCCATGGCCGGAAGATCACGAAGGCGAATACGATGCCAGAGATCGCCCCCGAGGCGCCGACGGCGGAGTACTTCGGATCGTCCTTGTAGCGCCACATCGTGAGCGCGTTGGCCGCCAGTTCCGCGCCGAAGTAGAGCAGCAGAAAGCGCCACGACCCCAGTTGGGCTTCGATGAACGGCCCGAAGAAGAACAGCGTGATCATGTTGAACGCCAGGTGCGCGAGGCCGACGTGCACGAACCCCGCACTGACGAACCGTCCCCATTCCTTCTCGCGCAACACCTGGTATGGCCGGAAGGCCCAGCGCCCCACCAGCGAGGAATCGAAGAAGAGCGTGACGACGCCGAGAAAGCCGTTGGCGAGCAACAGCAGGAATGTGGCGGGGGCGTCGTAGAGCATGGGCAGGGGGACGAGCGGTGCAGCGTACGGGCGAGGCGGATAACTTACGCCCGCTGCCCTGGCGCCGGTCCGAAGCCACCGCTTTTCTCGCGAAGGTCGTGTGGCGCCTCCCGCCGGGATCGCCCCGGTTTATCGCCCACCGTAGCGTATACTCCTCCCTCGCTCCCCGCTGGCTCTGCTATGCGCGCCTGTACCGCTTCGCTCCTGCTCGGCCTGCTCGCCTGGGGCGGTTGCGCCGAGGAGGACGTCGCCCACCCCATCGTGGGTACGTGGCAGGATGTCCGCTGGGCGGATAGCGCTGATGTTTTCGCCCGCGCCTACACGTTCACGCCAGACGGGGCGTTGACCATTGCAATGCGCCACCCGCCCGCGTCGGACACCACCTTTGCCCTCAGCTACGCCCTGGCCTACGACAGTGTCCTCACGCTGACCCACGCGGGCAACGTGGAGCAGATCATTGCCCGCGTCGCAGACGATACGCTCGTCCTTCGCACCCCCGAACTGACCTCGACCTTTCACCGCGTGACCGAGTAGCCGCCTCTGTCTTCGGCCTCCCTCTGACGATCTGCTCTGATGCGATCCATGCCCCGTCTCGTCCGCTCGCTCCTCGTGCTCACCTGCGTGGCGGTGCTGCTTTCCGCCTGTGCCGATCCCGATGCAGTGGATCAGCCCATCCTCGACGAGCCCCTCGTGAACGAGGCCGTGCTCGGCTCCTGGACGGTGATTGAGGAAAACGGAACGTCGCCCTCGGAACCGCAGCGCCTTGCCTTTTCGCCTGAGGGCGAACTGACGCGCACCACGCTCTCCGATTCGACCATCAGCCTAGCGCAGTACACCTTCGTCGCAGAGAACCAGTTGTCCGTGACCGATGCAACCGGCACGCACCTCTACGATTTCACCATTGAGGACAAGGGCATGATGCACCTGACCGAGCCAGGCGAGAACGGCGCCACGCTCCTTCTGCAACGCATCGCTGAGCGTATCGAGCCGCCGCCGCCGACCTCTACGGACATCCCCGAGGATTCGCTCCCAGCCGATTCGCTCTGACGCGGCTCAGAGGAACGTCTCGATCCAGCGCCAGACGGCGTCCAAGCCCGTGCCTTTTTCTGCCGACGTGAGCACCACGGGGACCTCAAGGCCCATCGAGCCAAGACGCTTCTGAAGTTGGGCCTCGCGGATGCGCTGCTGGTTCTTCGAGAGCTTATCGCCCTTCGTGAGCACTACGACGCGCGGTGCCCCGCCGCGCAGCAACTCGAACAACTCCTCGTCGAGGCGTGTCGGCTCATGGCGACTATCGATGAGTTGCACGACGACACGGAGCGATGCGCGCTCGGTCACGTAGCGGCCGATGAGTTGCTGCCACGCCGCCCGCTGCGTCTTCGACACCTTAGCGTAGCCGAAGCCGGGCAGGTCCACGAGGTAGAAGCCGCTACGTCCGTCGTCGGGCTGCTTGCCGTTGACGAGGTAGTAGTTGAGTGCCTGCGTCTTGCCCGGCGTGCCGCTCGTCCGCGCGATGTTCTTGCGCCCGACGAGTGCGTTGAGCAGCGACGACTTGCCTACGTTCGAGCGCCCGACGAAGGCCACCTCTGGGCGCCCATCGTCCGGCAAGGACGCCCAGGTGGGCGCCGCGCGGGCGAACTCGATGTGGCGGATTTTCAACCCCCTGCTTCCTCCGCAGCCGGTGGCTGCTCCAGAAGCTGTCCCCCTTGCGAAGGGGGACAGGCGAGTGAGTGCAAACGAGCGAGACAGGAGGTCACGCGACCTGCGCGAAGTGCTGCTTGACCGTCTCGCCGATGGCCGCCGGGCTCTCGACCGTCGTGATGCCCGCTTCGCGCATGGCCTGCATTTTTGCATCGGCGGTCCCCTTGCCACCGGAGACGATGGCACCGGCGTGGCCCATGCGGCGCCCCGGAGGCGCCGTGCGGCCCGCGATGAAGCCGAAGACGGGCTTCGTCATGTGGTCCTTGACGAACTGCGCGCCCTCTTCCTCGGCCGAGCCGCCGATCTCGCCGATCATCACGATGGCCTCCGTCGCGGGATCGGCCTCAAAGAGTTCGAGCGCGTCGATGAACTGCGTGCCGACGATTGGGTCGCCGCCGATGCCGACGGCGGTGGTCTGCCCGAGCCCGGCGCGTGTGAGTTGGTCCACGGCCTCGTAGGTGAGCGTCCCCGAGCGCGAGATGACGCCGACGGAGCCTTCGGCGAAAATCATCGTCGGCATGATGCCGACTTTGCATTCGCCCGGCGTGAGCACGCCCGGGCAGTTGGGCCCGATCAGCCGCGCGCCCTTCTTCTGGACGTACGGCTTGACCGGGATCATGTCGCGCACCGGAATGCCCTCCGTGATGCAGACGATCACCTCGATCCCGGCGTCGGCCGCTTCGAGGATGGCATCGGCGGCGAAGGGTGGCGGCACGAAGATGCACGCCACGTTGGCCCGCTCCTGCTCTACGGCTTCGCGCACGGTGTTGAAGACGGGCCGGTCGAGGTGCGTCTGGCCCCCTTTGCCAGGCGTCACGCCGCCGATGACGGTGGTGCCGTACTCCAGCATCTGCTCGGCGTGGAAGGTGCCCTCCTTGCCGGTGATACCCTGAACGACGACGCGCGAATCGGTGTTGACGAGAATGCTCATGAGAGGGGCTAGGTGCGTAAGGCGTGGGGCGTGAAGCAATGGGGCTGAAAGCTAACAGCCGGACCCTGATGCCCGGTAGCCGCTTGCCAAAGCTTCATGCGCCCCGTATTCGCCCAAAACGACGAAGCCAGCTCTGTGCGGCTGGCTTCGTGTGAAACGGGCTGGGGACTCAGCGTCAGGACTGCGACGCTTGCCCTTCGGCCGGGGGCGCGGCGGGTGGCGGGGCGCCAGGTTGCTGTGCGGGTGGCGGGGCCGCCTGCTGCGGCGCGCCATACTGATGCACGGGCGGCTGCTGGATCTGCTGCGGCGGCCGGGCGCTGTCGCTCACGTTCAGTTCCTGCTTGATGTCGTTCGTAGCGTCCTTGAACTCGCGGATGCCCTTACCGAGGCCGCGTGCGATCTCCGGGATGCGCTTGGCGCCGAACACCAGCAGCACGACGAGAAAAATGATGATGATTTCGGTGGTGCCGAGGCTGCCCATGGCGGGTAGGGGTTGCGTGGTCGAGCGGGAAATACGTAGCGCTGACGCGTATATCGGCGAAAAGGTGCGTGAGGGTAAGACGCACCAGCAAGGTACCGAGGTCCCTCCCCTCCGCCAAGCCATGCCCGCGGTCTTCGCAGGAGAGCCTATTCCAGCCTAATCGTGTGTGTAGGGGCAC
>JABDIZ010000163.1 GCA_013003465.1 Rhodothermaceae bacterium | reverse complement strand
CGGCCCGTTGCTAGACGACCTTCCCGCTCATCTGCACCGCGTCGATCCGCTGTACAGCGAACCCGGCCAGCGCATCGGCCCCTACCGCATCGTGCACTCCGTAGGCGAAGGCGGCATGGGCGAGGTGGTCCTGGGCGAGCGCGCCGACGGTGCGTTTGCGCAAACGGTGGCGCTCAAACTGGTCAAGCCCGGCATGGACACCCGGGCCGTGATTCGACGGTTCGAAGCCGAGCGACAGATCCTCGCCCAACTCAACCACCCCAGCATCGCGAAGCTGCTCGACGGCGGAACGACGGGCCAGGGACGCCCCTGGTTTGCGATGGAGTACGTCGAGGGCGAGCCCATCACGGCGTATTGTCAGCAACGAGGGAGTAGTCTGGAGGTACGCCTTGCGTTGTTCGAACAGGTCTGCGCGGCCGTCGCGCATGCGCACGCCCGGCTGGTCGTCCACCGCGACCTCAAGCCCTCGAACGTGCTCGTCACGGAAGAAGAGGGTGCCCAGCCGCGTGTCAAGCTCCTCGACTTCGGGATCGCCAAAGTGCTCGGCGCCGATGACGACCTGCTGCTCACGGCCACGGGCGTTCGTCCGATGACGCGCGCCTACGCTGCGCCCGAGCAACTGCGCGGCGAGCCCGTTACGACGGCCACCGATGTCTACGCGCTCGGCATCCTCCTCTACGAACTGCTCACCGGACGCCGCCCGTTCGAGGCGTCGACCGCCCCGCAACTCGAGCAGCAGATCCTCTCAAGGGAGCCGACTCGCCCGAGTGCCCTCGGCCCTTCCACGGACGCGGCTGGACCCGCCGAAGAAGCCCATCCGGCTTCGCATCACCTTCGCGGCGACCTCGACGCGATCTGTTTGGTAGCCCTGCGCAAAGACCCGGCGGAGCGCTACGCCACCGTCGAGGCCTTGCTCGTCGATATCCAGCGGCACCGCGAAGGCTTGCCCATCGCTGCCCGCCCGCCGTCGGCCGGGTACCGGCTCCGCAAGTTCGCGCAACGGCATCGCGCGGGCGTAAGCGCCGCCGCCGCTGCCGCCCTCCTGCTCCTCGCCTTCGCCGTTACCGTCGCCGTGCAACAGCGCGCAACCGCCCACGAGCGCGACACGGCCACCGCCACGGCCGACTTCCTCGAAGCGCTCTTCGCCGCCGCCGATCCGCTGGCCGAAGAGCGCCAGGATACCCTGCAGGTCCGCGAGCTCCTGGACCGCGGCCTCGACCGGGCCCGCCTCCAGTTGGCCGACGCGCCGGAGGTGCGCGCGCGGCTCTTCCACACCATCGGCCGCGCCTACCTGCAGATCGGGGTGCACCAGAAGGCCTATGAACCGCTTCAGGAAGCCGTCGCTCTGCTGCGCGAAGCTGATGATCCGGCGCGGCTTGCCGACGCTCTCCTTGCCCTTTCGGCGGCGCTCATCTCTCAGGAAAAACCAGAAGACGCGGAGCGCCACGCTCGCGAGGCGCTCGCCCTCGCCGAGCACCTCAACGATCAGACGCTCCGGGCATCCGCCGAAAACTGGGTTGGGGCGTCCCTATTGTTCCAGAGCCGCCCGGAGGAAGGCGAAGCCCTGCTCCGGGCATCCGTCGGGCGGCTTCGCGCGGTCAACGGGGCCGATGACCCGGAAGCCTACCGGACCGAACACACGCTCGCTCGTGCGCTCGTGGATCAGGGCAAGCTCGACGAGGCCGACTCCATCTTCACCGCCCACCTCGCCTACTACAGCCAGACGTACGGGCCGGACTCGCCGCATCGAATCGGGACATTGCGCGTACTGACCTTCTTGTATTTGATAACGGGACGCTTGGAGGAAGCGGACGAGATTGGGGCCGAAGCGGTCGCCTATTCGCGGGAAGCGCGGCCCGGTAGCGGCACCCTCGCCGAGATGCTCGCCCTCTATGCTGCTGTCGCCCGGCGTCAAGGGCGGTTCGATGAAGCGGAGGCCCTGCTCCGGGAAGCCCTCGCCATCCCCCCACTCAGCCCAGAGTCACAGGCCATTCCCTACGGCACGCTGGCCTCCGTGCTGTATGAGCAGGGCAACCTCGCGGGCGCAGTGGAGGCCCAACAACGCTCTCTGGATCTGCTTCGCACGTCCGACTCTCCCTCGATGCTCTTCAGCACGGTCAAGCTGGCGGGCTACCTCCGCGAGCTGCGTCGTTTCGCTGAGGCCGAGCGGTTGCTCCTCGATACCCACACCACACAGGTGAACGCGACATCCTCCGAACAGGCCGCCTCGTCGCATATGCCGAGCGACCAGCTCATCGCGGAGTTGATTGCCCTCTACGAGGCCTGGGGCCGCCCCGATGAGGCGGCCGCCTGGCGCGCTCAACGCCCCGGCTGATCCCTGAACGGATCGCTACTCCGGCATCGGCCAAATGGCGCCTTGCGAGCGTCCGTGCTCCGTCCGGCTGTCGTAGCCCCGATGGAGGTTGTTGTAGGTCGCCCGCACACGCTCGACCTGCTGCTGAGCCTCCGCATCCATGGCCTCGCAGGTGGGCGTTCGCACGCCCACGAGCGTCCGCCGGATCATCTCCCCTTCTTCCTCGGCCAACCGCTGGTGCCCAGCCTCGTGGTGCTGCAAGGCTCGGTCGAACTGATGCCAGGCGCGCTCTAGCGCGTAGGGCGTGCCGGAGAAAGGCTGCCACCGCGGCAGCGTAATGGTGATATCCAGGTGTACTTCGATGTCGGTGAGGTCGCACCCCGTGGTGGTGGGAATCCGCGTGTAGCTGTAGCGCACCTCGGTGTTGGTGAGCCCGAAATAGCGCTGCCCTTGCCATTCGGGTCCGCCGCGCAGCATCGCCTGGAGCAAATCGCCTGCGGAGCGTCCCTGGATATCGTAGTACTGCACGCGCACGTCTGAACGCACGTACCCCGTGGCGCCACCAGGGTAGCTGTTCTGCGCTTGGGCTGGCCATGCAGCCACAACGAGCAGAAGGAACAGGAGCGGAAGACGAGGCAACACAGCAACGCACGTGGGAAGTAGACGGACCGTCCTGCTATCGTCCGAGCAAGCTCATCCTCTTAAACACGAACCGCTGACGGTGCAGGAATGTCCCTCACACCGTCCCCGATAGAGGCGGCCGGAGTCGGATCGTAGGCAAGATTCGGGCGCAACCACCGCTCCATCGCTTCCGTGGATACCCCTTTGCGCTGTGCGTACGCCTCGATCTGGTCGCGGCCCAGCGGGCCGAGGTTGAAGTAGGCTGCCTCGGGGTGCGCGAAGTAAAGGCCACAGACGGAGGCAGGCGGCGTCATGGCCAGATGCTCGGTGAGGCCAACGCCCGTATGCCGCTCGGCATCAAGTACCTGGAAGAGGGTCTCCTTCTCGGTGTGATCGGGCTGGGCCGGGTAGCCCGGCGCGGGACGAATGCCTCGGTAGCGTTCGCGCACGAGGTCTTCGCTGGCGAGCGCCTCGTCGGGCGCATAGCCCCACAGGGTGGTACGGACCTGCTGGTGCAGCCACTCTGCAAACGCCTCGGCGAGCCGGTCGGCGAGCGCCTGCACGAGGATAGCCTGGTAGTCGTCGTGATCAGCGCGGAACTCCGCGGCGAACGCTTCAGCGCCATGGATCGAGACGACGAAGCCACCGAGATAATCAGGGCGACCGCTGTCTTCGGGAGCGACGAAATCCGCAAGGGCGCGGTTGGGCTTGCCGGGCGTCTTGGCTGTTTGCTGGCGCAACGTGTGAAAAGTCGCCAGCGGTATTGCATCGCCTTCATTTGCAAAAACGGCAATATCGTCGCCGACGGCCTGTGCCGCGAACAGCCCAGCCACGCCGCGCGGCTGAAGGGCGCCTTCGGCTTCGATCCGATCGAGCATCGCCTCGGCATCGGCCAGCAGGTGCCGCGCCTGCTCCCCGACGCGCTCGTCGTCAAGCAGTTGCGGGTACTTGCCCTTCAACTCCCACGCGATGAAGAACGGCCCCCAGTCGATGAACGGGCGCACGTCTTTGATCGACACCTGATCGAAGACGGTCACGCCGAATTGGGTGGGTGTAGTGATTGGGGCCTTCGCCCAGTTGAGGTCCAGGCGGTTGGCGCGGGCTTCGCCAAGCGACAGCAGCGTCTGCGCCTGATTGCGCGCGGCGTAGCGCTCTCGCACAGCGGCATAGTCGGTCGCCACCTCGGCGGCGAACGCCTCCTGCTGGTCCGGTGAGATCAGCGCGCTGACCGTCGGCACACTGCGACTCGCATCCAGGACATGCACCACCGGCGCCCTGTACTGCGGCGCCACCTTAACGGCCGTGTGCAGCTTCGAGGTCGTCGCGCCGCCGATGAGCAGCGGCGTGCGGCTGCCCTCGCGTTCCAACTCGTGCGCCACATGCACCATCTCATCAAGCGAGGGCGTGATGAGCCCCGAGAGGCCGATCACATCCACGGCGTGCTCGCGCGCGGCAGCTAGAATCTGATTCGCCGGAACCATCACCCCAAGATCGATCACGTCGTAGTTGTTGCAGCCGAGCACCACGCCAACGATGTTCTTGCCGATGTCGTGCACGTCGCCTTTGACCGTAGCCATCAGCACCTTGGGACGCACCTGCTGCGCCCGGCCCTGCTCCGCCTGCTCCCGCTCGATGAACGGTGTCAGATAGGCGACGGCCTTTTTCATCACGCGGGCGCTCTTCACGACCTGCGGCAGAAACATCTTCCCACTCCCAAAGAGGTCACCTACGACGTTCATACCGTCCATGAGCGGGCCTTCGATCACCTCCAACGGGCGCGCATAGACACTTCGAGCCTCTTCAACGTCTTCTTCGATGTAGTCCGTGATGCCCTTGACGAGCGCATGGCGCAGCCGCTCTTCTACCGAGGTTTCGCGCCATTCCTCATTCTTCTCCTGCGCAACTCCTCCGTGCTCCCGGATCGTCTCCGCATGCGTGACGAGGCGCTCCGTGGCGTCTGAGCGCCGGTCGAACAAAACGTCTTCCACGAGGTCGCGGAGCACGGGATCGATCTCGTCGTAGACAGCCAGTTGCCCGGCGTTGACGATGCCCATGTCCATCCCAGCCTGCACGGCGTGGTAGAGAAACGCCGCGTGCATGGCTTCACGGACGGTGTCGTTGCCTCGGAACGAAAAGGATAGGTTCGACACGCCGCCGGAAATCTTGGTGCCGGGCAGGTGCGTCTTGATCCACCGTACCGTCTCGATGAAGTCAATCGCGTAGCGGTTGTGCGCCTCGATGCCCGTCGCCACAGCAAAGATGTTGGGGTCGAAGATGATCTCTTCGGGCGCGAAGCCGATCTCATCGGTCAGGATGCCGTAGGCGCGCCGACAGATGGCCGTGCGCCGCTCGACGGTGTCGGCCTGCCCGTCCTCGTCGAAGGCCATCACGATGACGGCTGCGCCATAGTCGCGCGCGGCCTCGGCCTGCTCCCGGAACGAGGCCTCCCCCTCCTTGAGCGAGATCGAGTTGACGATGGGCTTACCGGGCAGACACTTCAGCCCCGCCTCGATGACCGACCACTTGGACGAGTCGACGACGACGGGCACACGCGCTATGTCGGGCTCACTCATCGCGAGGAGCAGGAAGCGCTGCATCGCGGCCTCCGAGTCCAGCAGCCCCTCGTCCATGTTCACGTCGATGGCCTGCGCACCATTCTCTACCTGCTGGCGTGCGACCGATAATGCCTCCTCGTAGTCGTTCGCTTTGATGAGGCGGGCGAAGCGCCGCGAGCCGGTCACGTTGGTCCGCTCGCCAATGTTGACAAAGTTGAGATTGGGCCGGAAGACGAGCGGTTCGAGCCCTGAGAGGCGGGTGTACTGCGGCACCTCCGGCATTTCGCGCGGTGTGATCTCGGCCACGGCTGCGGCGAGCGCAGCGGTGTGCTCCGGCGTGCTTCCGCAGCAGGTCCCGACGATGTTGACCAACCCTTCTTCGGCGTAGGCCGCGATGGTCTCGGCCATGTGCGCGGCGTCCTCATCGTAGCCGCCCATCTCGTTAGGGAGCCCCGCGTTGGGATAGATACTCGTCGGGAGCGGCGCCACGCCGCTCAGCTCTTCGATGAACGGCCGCATCTGGGCCGAGCCGAGCGCGCAGTTGAGCCCGACCGACAGCAGCTCCGGCGCGTGCGCCATCGAGACCCAGAACGCCTCGACCGTCTGCCCGACCAGCGTGCGCCCGCTCTGGTCTACGATGGTGCCCGAAATCATCACCGGGCGGCGGTTGCCGGTCTCGCGGAAGTAGCGCCGGAGCGCCGCGATGGCGGCCTTGGCGTTGAGCGTGTCGAAGATGGTCTCGACGAGCAGGATGTCGGCGCCGCCGTCTACGAGGCCGCGGATCGCATCGGTGTAGGCATCGCGCACAGCGTCGAAGGTGACGGCGCGGAAGCCAGGGTCGCTCACGTCGGGCGAGAGCGAGAGCGTCTTGTTCATCGGCCCGAGCGCACCGACGACGAAGCGCGGCTGGTCGGGCGTCTCGGACATAGCGGCATCGGCGGCCTCGCGGGCCAGCTGCGCCGCTGCCACGTTGATCTCGTAAGCCAGGTCCTCCATCCCGTAGTCCGCCTGCGAAACGGCGGTAGCGTTGAAGGTATTGGTTGAGACGAGGTCGGCGCCCGCGTCGAGGTAGGCGCGGTGGATGGCGCGGATGGCCTCCGGCTGCGTGAGGCAGAGGAGGTCATTGTTGCCCTGGAGCGGCTGCGGCCAGTCGGCGAAGCGCTCCCCTCGGAAGTCGGCCTCGGTGAAGCGGTGGCGCTGGATCATGGTGCCCATCGCCCCGTCGAGGACGAGGAGGCGGTCGGCGAGAAGGGCGTGGAGGCGTTCGAGCAGCGTCACGGAATGGAGCGGCAATAAGGTGGATTCACGGGGTTCCATCTAGCCCGTATCGGCCTGACCGGTTCCCAGTAAAGTATTCTGCGGGAGTCTATTTTCTCTGTTATCCTGAGCACAGCGACCCGAAGGACGGCGCGAGCTCACGATCTACTGTAGGATGCCACAGATCTCATCGAGAGCAGATCCTTCGCCGCTTCGCTCCTGAGGAGGACAATGCAAAGCGAGATGATGACCGTGCTAGCTCGTGCGTGGGCGTCTATTGACGGCCCGTGCAATCATGCTCGATAGCACCGCCGGTGGAACGCCAATCATAAGAAACCAGCCCAGGCCCAGACCCAGCCAATTGATCCACTGGATCTCACCCGTCGCCAGGTCGCGGAATTCTCCCGGCGCGCCATGGTCCAACGCTTCCACCATCACTTCCACCGATAGAACCAGGCAGAAGATGAGCCAGCCGACCGGAATGAGCCAGAGCAGTCTTCGCATGGATGAACCAACACGCTAGAGAGCGATCTCACGCCGCCAGGCCACCTGGCGCTTCGAAACCGATGGTGCGGTGGGTGCCGTCGCAGAAGGGCTTGTTGGACGAGTGGCCGCAGCGGCAGAGCGCGCACTTGGCCGTCTCCAGCGTCGCGCCGTCGGCCGAGGTGAGCGTGACGGGGCCACGGAACAGGAGCGGCCCGTTCTCGGCGGGGATAATCTGCAGCGCCGTCGCGCCGTTAGCGGGCGTTGCGTTGTGGGTGCCGAGTTGCCCGCCCGCCTCGAACTGATCGAGGTGGCTGTTGTCGCAGAAGGGCTTGTTCTGCGAGAGCCCGCAGCGGCAGAGCGCCACGCGCGTGTCTTCCAGCACGACCTCGCCCTCCGGCGTCTCCACGCGCAGATCACCGCGGGCGAAAAGCGGCCCGTTGGCGGCAACGGTCACCTTGTTGTGGGTCGGGGTGGACTCCTCTCCCCCGCCATCCTTCCGCGTGAAGGTCAAGGCCCCCGTGGGGCACCGGAGCACAACCTCGGCGATGGCGTCGGCGCCGCCCTGGTCGGGATCGATCCACGGCTTGCGGTTGGGGTCGAAGACCTCCGGCCGCCCGTGCACACACTCCGCGGCGTGGATGCACCGCGGTGCGTTGAAGTGTACGTCGATGTCGTCGGACGTGTAGGTACGGAGGCGGTCGGCCATGGGTCAGGAGCGACTGGAAACGCTCGTCCAACCCGAGCCTGCCGAGCCGGGTTTCGGCGCGGAGGATCAGAAGCCGATGCCGAGCGCCTGGAGGAGGCGACTGCCGTGCACCGTCACCGAGGGCACGATGACCCAGTCCGTCTCGAACAGCGTATCGGTCGAACTGTAGAAGATGCCCAGTTCCGGGCTGATGCCGAGATCGGGCTCCCCGAGGCGCACGCCAACGAACCCGCCGAACGCCGGGTTGGGCGAGAGGGCGTCGTTGGAGAGCGGCAGCAGGTGCTGCACGCGCACGCCCCCATAGGGCGTCATCGTTGGGCTGAGCGGGTAGGCGCCCAGCAGAGTCGCCTCGACGTGGGCGTGGCTGCCGAGCCCGACGAAGCCACCGCCGACCAACACGGCCGTCGCGATCCGGCGCGGCCCACTCGGCGTCAGCTTCCGCTTGTAGGTCGCCACGATGCCACTGCTCCCGACCAAACGCGCCCCGGCCTCGGAGTGCTCATCGAGGCCAAACTGCACGCCGTTGTCAAATGTGAACGTCGTGACGCGTTCGTCGGCGTTGTCGCCGACCTCCTTGCGCAGGTTGGGTTGCCCGGCCGCCACCTGCACCGTAGTGCTCGCAACGATTTCGCCGGGCGGCGCCGGTTCGGGGGTCGTGCCCACGGCATAGGGCACACAGCCGCTCACGAGCAGAGCGAGAAGACAGACGAGAGACAGACGCATCGGAGGCGGGGGGACGATGGCGTGCCGCAACATACGACGAGACCGCTTCGATGCGCGGGAAATCGCCGCTTCATGCGATAGCGCAGGCCTGTGCTCGCATCGTACACTCCGCTATCGTTCGCTGACCGATTCGCCATGCGCACCCTCGTCCTCCTTCTTCTCGTTCTGCCTGTCGCTGCGCTCGCCCAACCTGAGCGGGACGAGTCGGGCATCGCGGCAACCTTCGCCGATCTGGTCGCGCTGGCCCACGCCGACAGTGTGGATGCCGCCGTGCCGCTGATCGCCTGCCCGGCAGACACGCCATCCGGCCAGCACGCCGCGGTGCCCTGTACGCCGGAGCATGCGGCCTCTCGTGCCCGCGTGGAAGAGCAACTCATCCGCCTGCGCCACCTCTTCCCCGTCGAGACGACGGCCCTGACGCCGCACTACGCGGTCGAGCAGGAAGGCGACATGGGGTTCCACCTGCTGCTCTTCCACGACCTGCCCGCCGCACCGTTCGTGCTCGTGGCGTTTACGGATGTGGACGGCTACCACCTGTTCACGCAGGCTGATACGGAAGAGCCTATCGCCGACCTGCCGCCTCCGCCGTCGGTGGTCGCGGCGCTCGAGCACCTGATGGCACAAGCGGGGGATCCTATGACGACGGCCGAGGCGTTCACCCCGCTCATTGTGGCTCGCGACGGGGGCGAGCGGGCCTGGCAGGAACCCGCCGATCCGGCCCGCCCGGATGAGCGCCGCGCCGCCGAGCAGATCCTGACCCGGCTGCGCGCACTCCTTCAGGAAAGCAGCGGCGGCTACCATGCGGTGGGCTACGAGAGCGAGCGCGAAAGCGAGGGCACCTGGCACGTCCTCCATGTGCGCTTCGGCGGACAGGAGGAGGGTGAGCGCCTCTCCTTTGCCTTCCTCCCTATTGGCCAGGACTTCTTGCTGGGCGACATCGACGGCTGACCGCAAGCGCCCAGCCTCTTGTGAAGATTCGGCAAAGCGCCAGGGGGCACTTGCTCCTCGCGCAGGGCAAAGGGAGCTAGCCTACAGGCGGTTACCGCGTCTCACGGGAGCAACCTCTGGCGATCAAGCAGGTCCAGGCTCACAACACATGCTGATTTATTAGCAGTCCGTTCACAACCTGCCGCCGATCCACACGTAGCGCCTGCCGTTCGTGCATCCTGCTCGGCTCCCTCCTAGGTAGGCAGGCTGCCGAGCGGGTATACGAGAGCGCTTGAACCATCCGTTCGTGCGCGTGTCCACTTGGCTGTTCCCCCTAACCCCTCTCCGATGTATCGCTTCGTTACGCTTCTCGCGCTCGTTCTCGCCTTGGCCTCAACGGCCTTCGCTCAACCGGGCCGACAGGGCGGCGCCATCATGGGGAGCGTCCTCGACGATGCCACCGGTGACCCAATTGCGCAGGCCACTATCGCGCTCTACCAGATGCCCGACACGAGCTTCGTCACGGGCGCAGCCGCCGATGCCGAGGGCCTCTTCAACATCAGCCCGCTCCGCCCCGGCGACTATCAGGTGCGCATCAGCGTTGTGGGGTATGAGACGCAGCGCCTTGCGGCGTCCGTTCGCCCCGGCCCACCCGTAGACCTGGGGGAGATCCGCTTGCTGGAATCGACGGAGCTGCTGGGCGAGATCGGCGTGGAAGCGCAGCGCGAGCTGATCGAGCAGCGTGCCGACCGCACGGTCTATAACGTGGCCGACCAGCCGATCACATCGGGCGACAACGTGCTGGAGACGCTCAAGACGCTGCCCTCCGTGGAGGTGGATCAGGACGATAACATCTCACTGCGCGGCGGGCGCAACGTAGCGATCCACGTCAACGGACGGCCTGTGCCGGTGAGCGGGCAGTTCCTGGCAGCCTACCTCAAGCAGATCGGCGCCGATGCCACGGAGCGCATCGAGGTCATCCCCAACCCCTCGGCCCGCTACGAGCCCGACGGCCTCTCGGGGATCATCAACATCGTGCTGAAGGAGGACGCGCCGGATCGCGGCCTCTCGGGCGGCTTCACGCTCGGCGGCGGCACGCGGCCCGAGGCCAACATCGGCACCAACCTCGCCTACCAGAAAGGCCCGTTCGACGTGTACGGCTCGTATGGCTACTTCTACAACCGCTTCGGCTTTGACGGCTCCACGGACCGCGCCTACTTCCCTGCGCCTCCCGACGCTACGGGACCGCAACTGAACTCGCTGCAAAACCTACAGGACGGCGACCGTCTCTTTGCCAGCCACTTCGGCAACGCGACGCTGGACTACACGCCCGCCGAGGGTACGACGCTGTCCCTGAGCGGCAACCTCTCCGTCCGCGATGGCGGCGGCGACAACCTTCAGGCGATCACGACCGTCCGCGAAGACGGGGGCCAGACGGACGCCGAACTCGTCAATCGCCTGACCGATAGCAACTCGGACGGCACGAACGGCACCGGCACCCTCGCTTTCCAGCGGCGCTTCAACGAGGACGGCACACACGACCTCAGTGCTGAGCTTCGCACCTCGCTCAACCGCAACACGGACGACCAGTTCTACACCCAGACCGTAGCCAATGCCGATAGCCTGTCGAGCTACCTCGAAGAGTCGGATCGGACGGAGTCGTGGGCGCAGCTTGATTACACGCGGCCTCTGCCGGGCGGCATCCGCCTCGAAACCGGCGGCAAGGTGACCTGGGAAACCATCGGCAACGACGTGCGCTTCGGCACGGGCGGGACCGATGGGCTCGGCCTGACCACGATGGATGGGTTCGCCTACGACCGTTCGATCTACGCGAGCTATCTCCAGGCCGCCGTGCCCCTGGGCACCAAGTTCGAAGCCCAGGCCGGGGTGCGCCTGGAGCACGCCGACCGGTCGTTCACCATCGACAGCGAAGGCATCCCGAACGACTTCTCGTATACGAGCCTCTTCCCGAGCGCCTTCGTGATCTACAATATCGACCTGGGCACGTCGGTCAAGGGCAGCTACAGCCGCCGCATCAACCGGCCCGGCACGTGGTTCCTCTCGCCCTTCAGCAACCAGGAGGACCCGACCATCACGCGCCGCGGCAATCCCAACCTGGTGCCCGAGTACACGGATTCGTTCGAGATGGCCTTCCAGTACAAGTTCTTCCTGACGGTGACGCCGTTCTATCGCCGCACCACCGATGTCATCTCGCGTCGGTTCGTCGTAGAGAACGACCGGACCTTCTTCACATCGGACAACTTCGCCACCGAGCAGTCGTACGGCGCCGATCTTACGCTGGCCGCGGCCATCCCCGGCACGCCCGTGCGCGGCTTCATCTCGGGCAGTGCCTTCCGCTCCGAGACCGACGGCGGCACCGTCGATCCGAGCATCAACTTCGGCGTGACGACGTGGTCGGCGCGGGCGAGCCTGCAGGCGCAGTTGCTGGAAAACACGTCGCTCCAGTTCTTCGGCTTCTTCCGCGGCCCGCGTGCTATTCAGGGCGGCGAAGCGTCCGGCTTCGGTTTCACGTCGCTGGGCCTCCAGCAGAAGCTCATGGGCGATGCGCTCTCGCTCAGCCTGCGCGTGAATGACCCCTTCGCCACGACGCGCTTCGAGTTTTCGTCAGCGAATACCTCCTACACTGAGTTGGGCATCCGGGACCCCGCCCAACGCTCGGTCGCCGCGACGCTGACGTGGACGTTCGGCAAGCCTGCGCAGCGCCGCCAGCAGCAGGGTGCTCCGCAGGGTGTCGGCGGCGATGGCGGCGGCGATATCGGCATCTGAGCCTGCTCCGTATCACCATACCCGACCGCCGATGAGGACTCCCTCGTCGGCGGTCGGGCGTTAGGGCTGATTTAATTGACCTTGCGCTCGCCCCATCGATCCACCACCTTATCCCGTCCCCCCGCGCCCCCGTCGCCATGAGAGTCGCCGTTCTGCTTGCTCTGAGCCTCGTGCTCGCCGCGTGCGATAGCAACGCACCCAGCGCCACGTATCCGCCGCCCGGCACCCACCCCGCCGTGGCCCTGGCAGACTTGGCGTCGGTAGCCGCTGGGACGTACAACGTGGAAGCCTACGTCTCATCCATCTCCGAGTGTCCCCCAGACATCAACTGCTTCGTTCCCGATCATTTCACGGCGGTAGCAAGCCTAGACGAAGACCCTCGTCCGGTGGGTGTGATGGTGTTCGCCGAGCAGCCGAGCCAGCTCACCGTCGAGGCGTTCTACCTCTTCTCCGTGGACGTGTCGGGCGAGCCGGGAACTGGCCGCGCCATCAGTCTGCGGGGCTATGCCGAAGCAGAACGCTTGGAGTAATCCTGTCCCCCCTCTCTCTCCCCGATGCGAAGCCTTCTTCTCCTCATCGCCCTCCTCTCTCTGGCCGCCTGCGACTCGGCCTCCATCGGCGACTTCTATCCGCCGCCGGGTGACTTCCCGCAACTCTCCGTGAGCGAGGCGGCCACTGCCGAAGCCGGGGCGTACAACGTGGACGGCTACCTGGAGCGGATCATCTGTGAAGACGACACGCCGAACGACTGCATCCCGGGCACGAACTGGCTCTACGAGAGCCTCGCTGAGGACCCGGTGCAACTCGCGCTGCTCCTCCATGCGGACGAACCCGACGTGTTCCGCGAGCGCGTGCGCTACCGCCTTTCGGTCGAGACCGAGATGGAGATCGGCTCGCCGCTTCGCACCTTCCGCGTCATCGGCGCCACGCGGGTGAACTGATCGGGGGGCTCGACGCTTCGGATCCCGCCCTGCACGGGTCGGAAAGGAAATAGAGCGACTGAATGCCCTTCATTGGGTCGTGATGTAGCCCACCTGAAATGTATTGCCCATCGGATCGCGGCTCAGGATGCGTCCATCGGGGGTGACCCCGTACGTCACATGCGGGGTCTGGTACATCCAGGCGAACCCCGGATAGGTCGGCGGGACGCGGGTACCCACCAGCACCGCCTGCCCGGTCTCCGGCACGACCCCGATGATCTCGTCCGCGGCAGTGATGAAGTAGGCGTTGGGGTCCGAAGGGAAGACGGCGCGCGCCACGTAGGTCGGCTCCTGGGGCGATGGGATCGGGTAGCTGTCGGG
>JABDIZ010000141.1 GCA_013003465.1 Rhodothermaceae bacterium | reverse complement strand
GATCAGGTCAGAATGAGCGTGCGGACACGGCGTGTACCTCCGGCATGGAGCACGACGAGGTAGGAGCCGGCGGCTAGATCGGCGGTTGACCAGCGGAGCGTGTGCGAGCCTGCCGGGCGTCGTTCATCGAGTAGGCGGGCGATGGTACGACCGCGTGCGTCGAGGACGGTCAGGCTTACGCGCGCAGGGGTTGGTAGGGTGAAGGGAATCGTAACCGGACCGCGCGCGGGGTTGGGGCTCAGCACCCCGAGGTCTGGAGCCGAGCGGGCTTCCGCCGAGCCTTCGTTCGAGACGGCGATGCCGCCTTCGTAGGCGCCGAGGTCGAGGGTCGTTGCGGTGACGCGTGGGCCTCCGGCCAAGTCGAAGGGCGTGGGCTCGGCCGTATTGCCATCCTCATCGAGGTCACCGACATCCGGGAGGAGGTGGGCGGCATCGCCTGCATCGAGTGCAGGTGAGCCATTCTGGAGGCGGAGGTCGCCATAGTCATCATCAGAGGTGCCCCATAGCGCATCGGGTCCAGGAGAGGGGGCGCGGACGAACAGCGGGTCGGCATCGATGATCGCCGTGCCACTCGCGAAGCCACCCGATACGAGGGCATGGGTTACATCGAGGCCGCCGCTGGTTTCGTCCACGAGTTCGTCGCCGTTGTCCCAGTGGATGCTGCTGCGGAGCGTAACGCTGCCGCTGCCACGGTGGCCGAGGCCATCAGCCGCTCCGTCCGGGGCGTCATTGCCGATAAAGGTGACGCCGACGAGCGTAGAGCTGCTGCCGTTGTTCTGGAGGCCTCCGGCGCCCGCAGCCGCCTCATTGCGCGCCACGTTGCCGACGAAGAGGACGTTGATGAGCGTCGCGTTCCCGTTTGTGTCGTTGGTCATGCCGCCGCCGTAGTTGGCGCACGCGTTCCCAAAGAAAACAACATTGACGAGCGTGGGATTGGCGTCGTCGTAGTTGTCGAGCCCACCGGTCCAGCCCTCCGAAGTGTTGCGGATAAACTGCACATCCACCATGAGTGGGCTGCTGTTCGACTCATTGGCCATGCCTCCGGCGAGGGCTCCGGCTTCGTTTTCCAGGAAGACCACACCGCGCAGGGTAGGGCTGCTGCTGAAACGGTTGGCGAGGCCTCCGGCAGCGCCGTTGCCCGGCGTGCCCGCGACGTTGCGCTCGAAACGAACGTCTTCGAGCAGGGGACTGCTGCCGCTCTCGTTGTACATCCCCGCACCGAACGCGTCGCGGTTGTCGGGGCTGCGCCGCGCGTGGTTCTCTCGGAAGATGATGTGGCGAATGGTCGGACTACCGTTTACGTTGCGCATCCCGCCGCCGCGATTGCGCGGAAAAAGGCCGTCAGCATAGGCGCCCGTGACGGTGAAGCCATCCAGGATAGCTGTCGCGTCGGTGCCACTGCCGGTTACCACGTGGTAGCTGTTGTCGGTGGCTGTGCCGGGTGCGCCGATGTCGCCCGAGAGGATTGTTTCGTGGAGTCCCCAATCGCGCTGGTCACGGCTCATCTCTGTACCCTCGAAGCCGCCGTAGAGCGCGACGCCACTGACGAGTTGGAAGGTGGCCTCGCGGTCTGTGCCCGGCGTGGGCGTGTACGTGCCCTCGGCCACCCAGAGTTCGTCCCCCGAGGCTGTGGCCGTGAGCGCCGCCTGGAGATCCGGGAAGGCATCGGCCCAACTCGTGCCGTCGCTTGCTCCATTGGCGTCGGTATCGACGTAGTGGATGGTCTGGGCCCGAGCCGAGGTAGACAGAAGGAGGAGCAGCAGAAGCAGTAGGCGGAGGAGCATGAGCATGGAGAGCGGGTTGGCTGAAATGGTTCGAGGGGCAGTCGCCCAGGCGGCATCAGAGCGTTTGCGTTGGGGGATCATTCCAGATCTGATGGGCGATCTTCCAGGTGCCGTCATCGCCACGACTCAGGACGGAAAGCGCGTTGCCTTCATTGGAAAAGGACTCCCCTTCAGTCGTCCAGATGACGGAGGAGCGCCCCCAGGCATAGGCCAGGGAGCCACAGCCTGAGACGACTCGTGTTTCCACCGTAAAGGCGGTGATGACGGTGGGTGGGCCTTCAGGAAACCACCAGGCGCGTACAGCCTCCGCTCCGACTACGGGATCATCGCCATGATGGGGCTGCAGCACGATGTCTTCGGTCAGGGTCGCCATGACGGCGTCGGCCTCATTAGACAGCCATGCGTCGACATACCGCTGGACGGCCTCCCGTACACTGATCTCATCCTCGGCAGTAAAGACACAGGCTGAAGGTGGCGGAGATGAGGGCGCTGTGCAACCGACGAACAGAAGCGCGAGTCCCGCAAAGGCGAACGCAGCGTTGCGGGGTAGATGTTCTGTCAGGATCATCGTAGCTATAAGACTAGAAGAGGCAAGGGGCGGAAGGGACAGATGGAGCAATCGCGCTGTGTCTCCGTGGAGTGGTTCAATGTGGGGAGACAGGAGCCCATATGGGCGTGCGTCTGCAAGGCTAGGCGTGGAGTCGGCTGATAGGCCAATTCAGAGCCTGACGCTTCACCGACCATTTCCTGACCATCAGGGAGTTCAGCGCCCAGGACCGCCTTTCTGACCGTGATGGTAGAAACTTCTGGACCATCGCCACCGAAACCCGCCTCGTATCTTCAATTAGGTTGATTCCCTCACGCATGTCCGCCTCCTCGCTGGAAAACACCCCGTTTCAGGTCGGCTCGTGGACGGCGGATCCGCGCGCCAACGAACTGCTTCGGGAGGGCGAGACGGTGCGCGTCGAGCCGAAGGTAATGGCGTTGCTGGTGGTGCTCGCTGAGCAGGCGAGGATGCCCGTCTCGCGGGAGGATCTGCTCGCCCGCGTTTGGCCGGACGTGGTGGTGACGGAGGACGCGCTCAGCCGCGCCGTATCCAAACTGCGCCGCGCCCTCGGCGAGGAGGCCGAGGCCGTCGAGACTATCCCGACCGTCGGGTATCGCCTCCGGGTGCTCGTGTCACTGACACAGGCCTCCTCAGCAGATCCGGCGCAGCAGGTGACCCGATGGTGGCTCATGGCTGGTGGCGTGGTTCTCGTCGTGAGTGTATGGGCATGGTGGATGGCCGCTCAGGGGAGCAGGTATACGCCCCCGACGGCGCGCATCGTCACGCACCTGCCGGGTGTGGAGACGCACCCGGCGCTCTCGCCGGACGGGCGCCGCCTCGCCTTCGCGGCACAGGGACGCGATGAGGCCAGCGGCGACCTCTGGGTTATGGACCTCGGCGATGAAACCCCAGCGCGGCTCACGGAGACGCCGGAGCAGGAGCGCTACCCTACCTGGAGCCCAGACGGCACCAGGCTTGCCTTCCTGCGTTGCGAGGGGGCCGTGTGCGGGCTCTATACGATGCCTGCCTTGGGTGGAGGCGCACGGCGCGTCTCAGATGCTTCGTTCGGGGCGTGGGGGCTTGCATGGTTTCCCGATGGCGAGGCCTTCGCCGCGATTGCGCGCACGACTCCTGAGATGCCGTACCGGATCATGCGCGTGGAGGTTGCCACCGGACAGGTGGAGTCGCTGACGGCACCGTCCACCGCGTGCGGCATGATCGGCGATCTGTTTCCAGCGCTTCATCCTGAGGGGGAGGCCGTCGCGTTTATCCGGCACGGCGCATCCGGCGAGGAAGACGTGTGGATCCAGCCGCTTGATGGAGGCGATGCGCGCCAACTGACCACCGACGGGGTGCCCATCGACGGCGTGGCGTGGACGCCGGATGGGCAAGCCGTGGTTATGGCCTCGCGTCGAACTGGGACGGATGCCCTCTGGCGTGTGCCGCTCGATGGAACAGCACTGGAGGCACTTCCTCTGGCAGTAGGGGTGGCACGGCTGCCTACGCTTGCTGCAGGACGGCTTGCCGTGGAGGTACGGACGCATGAGGTCAACCTGTACGTCGGCGAAGCCGGTCGCGAGGGGCTCGAACCTGCCATCGTCTCAACCAGTCGGGATGCCCAGCCTTCCATTGCGCCCGAGGGTGAGCGCTTGGCCTTCGTGTCCGACCGTTCGGGGAGCCCGGAACTATGGACCGCACAGATCGATGGCAGCGCCCTCGTGCGGCTAACCGGCTTCGGCGGGGCACGGCTCGGTGCCCCCCGCTGGTCACCCGACGGCCGCTGGATCGTCTTCGAAGTACAGGAAGAGGGCGTCGCGGTGATCTACCGGATCGGGGCCGAAGGAGGGCCAGTGACACGGCTGACGGAGGGGGAAGGCTATGCACTCGCGCCGCGCGTCTCGCGGGAGAGCCAGTTTGTGTATTTCGGCTCCAACCGCGACGAGACGTGGCGGCTCTGGCGCGTGCCGATGGACGGCGGCACCCCAGATACCGTTGCGCCGCCCGGTCACTATGTGGGCGAGGATGCGGTGGAAGAGGGTGCCTTGCTTACGGCCCACTACCGCGAGCCGGGGCTGTGGCGCCGTCGGCCCGGCGAGGCCGCCCCCGAACGCATCGATAGTCTCTTGGCCTACACCGACTGGGGCAGTTGGCGCCCGACCACGCAGGGCATCCTGCTGCTGGAGCGCACCGAAGGCGAGGCGCGCCTCGTCCGTTTTGACTCCGAGACCGGCACACGCACAGTGCTCCGCGATGGGCTCGTAGGTATCCCGACCCGCGAACCGGCCTTCGACGCCACCCCCGACGGACGGCGCTACGTGCTCGCCCGCGAGGATCGCGTTGAAAGTCATCTGGTGCTCATTACACCAATCGACTGACTTCTTGAGGCACGAACGGGGCGCCGGAACCCGTTCCGGTCCGCGACGGCTCGGTCGTATCTTTCCCCCTTGCATCAGCCCCCCGGATTCTCATGGCAACGACAGCAACCCGCTGGCTCCCCCGCATCATTTTTGCACTCGCCCTGTTTGGGGTGCTCGTCGTTACGCACCTGTGGTTGCAGAAAGAGGCCGACTTCGCGTACGGCTGCACGGGTGTGGAAGCCATCACGGAGGTGGATGTCACGGCTGGGCCTGAGGGCGAGGCCGGATGCGCACAGGTGACCAACAGCGCCTACGCCGACTTCCTCGGGGTATCCAACATCGTCTGGGGGCTGCTGTTTTACCTGGGGCTCGCAGGCCTGCGGCTCGCCTATGCCGCGACGAACAACGACCAGCTGCGTCAGGCCAGCTTCGCTTTTGTCGGGGCGGGGTTCCTGTACACCCTCTACCTCGTCTACCTCCAGGTCTCGGTCATCGGAGCCTTCTGTGTGCTCTGCATGACCTCGGCTTTCACCGTTACCCTCCTTCTGGTTCTTCACGTGATGGAACATCGTCGTCGCCAGGACACGCCGCCGCCGCGCCGGGCCGCCAAGCCGGTGCTGCGGCCCTTCTTCGCCATAGCGGCCGTTGCCGCCGTGCTGCTCGTAGCCGATGTCGTGATGGCCGGGCAGCGGGATGGGGCCGAAGACTCCGCGACCGCACAGATCGCTGATAACCCGGCGTTCGCGCCCACCGCGGGCGATACGCCCGCCGCGCCTCCTACGCCCACTGTACAGGTTGATGACCCGGCAGCCGAATGCACCTACGACCCGGCGTTCGCGCCCATCGCAGACCTGAGCCCGTTCACCGATGGTCCGTACCGGGGCAACGCCGATGCGCCAGTGAGCGTGATCGAGTTCTTCGACCCCAACTGTCCGCATTGCAAAGACCTCCACGAGGCCATGCGCGAGGTCATAGCGGCGAGCGGCGACAAGGCGCGCTTCTACTACGTGCCGTTCCCGCTGCGGGAGAACTCGTTCGGGCAGGTGGCAGCGCTCTACCTCTCGCAAGAGCAGGGCAAGTTCTGGGATCTCGTTGAGGTGCTCTTCGAGCGTCAGGACAACTCGTGGGGCATGAGCTTCGAAGAGGTGCTCAGTTCGGCAGAGGAGGCGGGCATGAACCCGGATGCCTTGCGGGCGCGCCTGGAAGACGACCAGGGGATGCAGCCGTTGCTCGCCACGATCCTCGCCGACCGCGCCGTCGCGGAAGAGGCCATCGCCAACGCACAGGGCGGCGTGAGTGTGCCCAAGCTGGCCATCAACAATCGCATCGTGTCGGCTACGTATGCGTCGTACAGCCCCGATTGCTTGACCTACTTCATTGATGAGGCTTATTCAGCAGCGCAGTAATACGCGGGGGCGCATCGATGGAACGCCGTAGTTCAACGGGCCTCCGTATCATGCGCGCGCCTGATTCACGCCTGCGCTGATGCCTCGGTTTTTGCTGCTTTTATTGCTCGTCGTCACCGCGACGGGGGCGCAGGCCCAGGGGCCTGCCCTCATCGCCGAATACGGCGCTCCGGGGACGACGGGCTACAACTCGGTCATCCCCACGCCCGAGGCCGTGCTGGGCTACCGCATCGGCGAGCGGCACACGACCCCGGCCGAGGCCGTGCGCTACGTACAGGCCGTCGCGGAGGCTTCCGACCGGGTGGTGATGGCCGAGCATGGCACCACGTTTGGCGGGCGCCCGCTCGTTCATGCCTTCGTGGCGAGCCCAGCGCAGCACGCGCGCCTGGGCGCCATCCGGCAGCAGAACCTGCGGCTCTCGGAGGCGCCCGAGACCGTCACGGATGCGGAGTTGGCTGCGATGCCCGTCGTCGTCTACCTCGGCTACAGCGTGCACGGCAACGAGGCCAGCGGCACTGAGGCCGCGCTGCTGACGCTCTACCACCTCGCAGCAGGCGAAGGCCCCGCCGTCGAGCGTGTGCTCGATGAGGCGGTGGTGCTAATCGATCCTCTGCTGAATCCCGATGGGCGGGATCGCTTCGCCGACTGGGCCAATCGCTGGCGCAGCCCGACCGCCCCCACGGCCGATCCGCAAACGCTCGAACACAGCGAGCCCTGGCCGGGTGGGCGCACCAACCACTACCTCTTCGACCTCAACCGCGACTGGCTTCCGGCCCAACTCCCGGAGTCGCAGGGACGCCTGGAACTGTTCCACCGCTGGCGTCCGCAGTTCCTCGCCGACTTCCACGAGATGGGTTCGGAGAGCACGTTCTTCTTCCAGCCCGGGATCCCGAGCCGCACCAACCCGTTCACGCCGCCGAGCAATCAGCCGCTGACGGGGACGATTGCCACCTACCACGCCCGCGCGTTCGACCAGATCGGTCAGTTCTACTATTCCGAAGAGTCGTTCGACGACTATTACTACGGCAAGGGCTCGACCTACCCGGATGTGAACGGGGCCGTCGGGGTGCTCTTCGAGCAGGCGTCGAGCCGAGCGCTGGAACGCGAGACGCGGTCGGGGCAGCTCACGTATGCGACGACGGTGCGGAACCAGTTTGCGGCGTCCCTCTCGTCCCTGGAAGGCGTCGTGGCGGAGCGTGAGGCGTTGCTGCGGCTCCAGCGCGACATGTACCGGGAGGCGCCCGCCATCGCCCGAGCTTCCGAGGTCGCAGCCTATGTGGTCGCGACGGATCGCTACCCGCAGCGCGCCGCCGAGCTGGCCGCCACGCTACACCGCCATCGGATTGCCGTACACGGTCTCGCCCAATCGGTAGAGCAGGAGGGGCGCCGCTACGAGCCGGACGCCGCCTTCGTGGTGCCCGTCGATCAAGCACAGGCCCGCCTCGTGCGCGCGCTGTTCGAGCGGACGACGACGTTCCAAGACTCGCTCTTCTACGACGTGTCGGCGTGGACCCTGCCGCTCGCCTTCGGGCTGGAGCACACGGGGGTGACGCGCGCCGATGGACTGGTGGGCGACGACTGGACGCCTCCGAACCCCGGGCGTCGCGTGGGAGGCGAGGCTGCCTACGCCTACCTGATTCCGTGGGGGGCCTACCATACGCCGCGGGCGCTCTACCGGCTGCAAGACGCCGACGCCATCGTGCGCGTGGCGTTCGAGCCCTTCGAGGCCGCGGTGGGTGGCGCCCGCCGCCGGTTTGGGCGGGGCACGCTCGTCGTGCCGGTAGAGCAAGCCGAGGTGAGCGCGAGCGAGGTCCATCGGCTCATGGACGACGCGGTGGCCGATGACGGCCTGGAGGTCATCGCACTCAGCGGCGGGCTCACCCCCGAGGGGCCTGATCTGGGCAGTCCTTCGCTCCGCCTGCTCACCAAGCCCACGGTCGCCATCCTGGCCGGATCGGGCGCGAGTGCCTACCGCGTCGGCGAGGCGTGGCACCTGCTCAGCGAGCGGATGCACGTGCCCGTGTCCCTGATCGATCCGGCGCGCCTCAAGGGGCTTGATCTCCGGCGCTACACGACCATCGTAGCCGCGGGCCTATCGCGGCTCGACGAGCCTGACACGGAAGCGCTGAAGACCTGGGTCCAGGGCGGCGGTACCCTCATCGCGACGGGCGCGGGCGCGGGCTGGGCGGCGAAAGCCGAGTTCCTCGCGGCGACGCGCGACGAACCCACGCCGGATTCGACGCGGCGCCCCTACGCCACGCTGAATGAGACGCGCGGTGCGCAGCAGATCGGTGGGGCCATCTTCGAGGTTGCGCTCGACACGACACACCCGCTCGCCTTCGGCCACCCCGAGCGTATCGCCGTGTTCAAGACGAACGAGCAGTTTTTCGAGGGCGTCACGCCCGGCGGGCACGACGTAGGCATCTACACGGAGGCGCCGCGCCTGAGCGGCTACATCTCCGAGCCGAATCTCGCGCGTCTGTCGGGCAAGGCCGCGCTGATGGCAGGGCGCCTCGGCCGAGGCCGCGTCGTCCTGATGGATTTCGACCCCTCGTTCCGCGCGTTCTGGTACGGCACAGATGGGCTCCTGCTCAACGCCGTGTTTTTCGGCGGACTCTTCTAGACGCGTCTTCCTGCGCTGGGCGTATCTACATTACGGCATCTGTCCGCACTACGATGCAGGATTCGCTGTCCCTCTCTGCAGCTCAGGTGGTCACGGATTCCGTGCGCACCAGCGCCGCTGTCCCCGCTGACGGCGGCAGAGCCGACTCGGTGAACGCGGTTCTGGAAGCGATGGCCGAGGAGAAGAAGTCGCAGGCGGCCGAGGCTGTATCGGGCGTCTTCTCCGGCATTGTGGATGGGCTGCACAGCGCGACCGGACTCAGTGCGAATGTCGTGGAGGACCTGCTCCTCTCGGGGTTGGTAGTGCTGGCGCTGTGGGTGATCCGGCTGATCGTCCTCCAACTCGTGTACCGCCGCACGCGCGACGTGCGGGTGCGCTACCAGTGGCGCAAGTCGTCCGCGTACGTGGCGGCCGTACTCGGGGCGTTTCTGTTGCTGCGAGTCTGGCTAGAGGGCCTCGGCTCGCTGGCGACGTTCTTCGGCCTGCTCACGGCGGGTGTGGCCATCGCGCTCAAAGACCCACTCGCGAACCTTGCCGCGTGGCTGTTCATCGTCTGGCGGCGCCCCTTTGCCCCTGGCGACCGCATCACCATCCGCGACCGCACGGGCGACGTGATCGACCAGCGCGTGTTCATGTTCACGCTCCTGGAAGTGGGCACCGAGACAGGCGCGGGGCAGTCCACGGGGCGGCTGATTCACGTGCCCAACGGCTGGATCTTCACCGATGCCATCGTCAACTTCACGCGTGGCTTCCAGTACGTCTGGAACGAGATCGCCGTCCTGATCACGTTCGAGAGCGACTGGCGGGCGGCCAAGCACCTCCTCCTCGACATCGCGCAGGAGCATGGCGGTGCGCTCTCCGAAGACGCGGAGCGCAAGCTGCGCCGGGCCGCGCAGGACTACCTCATTTTCTACTCCAAGCTGACGCCGACCGTCTATACGAGTGTCAAGGATTCGGGGGTCGAGCTAACCCTGCGGTATCTCGTGGAACCGCGCCGCCGCCGGGGCAGCGAGCAGCAGATCTGGGAAGCCATCCTCGATGCGTTCGCGGCCAACGAGGCCATCGATTTCGCCTACCCGACGACGCGCTACTACCACAACGCCTCCGAAGGAAAGCCCGGCGCCCGCGCCTCATCTCCGCATGGCGACGGGCAGTCCACCGGGCTCGTGCAGCCCACGCCACCCACGGCCGAGCCGCCGGACGCGTTGTGAGCTAGGCGTCAGTTGCAGCGGTGAGGGCTGCCTGCCGCGAGGCTGTCGGCGAGGAGCGCCTCGAACCGGCGGTGCCAGCGCCCGGCCTGTCCGGGCAGCACCCGGATCGGCAGCACGATGGTGCCACCCTGCCGCTCCCACTCTGCATAGCCGACGGAGGGCGAGAGCCGCCCGTGCTCGTACGCGTCGGCGAGTGTGGCTGCTGCTTCGAGATGACCCTGGTGCGCAGCGCCTCGCAAGTGCCTCATGGCGCGCGACGCATCGCGCGCCAGCATGGCCTCCCGGACTTCGGAGAACGCTTCATCGGGCGAGAGCGTCGCTCCGGAGTCGGTGCACGCGGTGAGGAGAAGGGGGAGGAATAGAAGGGAGAGTAGGCGCATGAGCCGGGGGGAAAGGCGGGGTGCGTGGATCGGCCGTTACGGATGGGGCTCAAATCGGCGGCCGGGATGGAACGCGACGCGGGTCCTCTCGTCCATCGGGGGCATTCATCGCCCGCCCCATGCCCAACCGCCTCGCCCAGTCCAACAGCCCGTACCTCCTCCAGCACGCCGACAACCCGGTGGACTGGTATCCGTGGGGCGACAAGGCTTTCGCGAAGGCTCGCGCCGAGGACAAGCCGCTCTTTCTCTCCATCGGCTACGCGACATGCCACTGGTGCCACGTCATGGAGCACGAGTCGTTCGAGGATGCCGAGGTGGCGGGGCTCATGAATGAGGCCTTCGTCAATGTCAAGGTGGACCGCGAGGAGCGACCCGACATCGACGGCGTGTACATGGCCGTAGCGCAGGCGCTCACCGGGCGCGGCGGCTGGCCGCTCACCATCCTCATGACGCCGGAGGGCGAGCCGTTCTTCGCAGGCACCTACATCCCGCGCGAGAGCAGCCACGGGCGGATCGGGATGCTCGACCTCGTGCCGCGCGTGGCCGAATTGTGGCACGAGGATCGGGACCGCGTGCTCGCCTCGGCCTCCGAGATCACCACCAGGGTGCGGGACGGCCTCGCCACCAGCACGCCCGGCACGGCCCTCGGCGAAGAAGCCCTCGACCGCGCGTACGAGCAGCTCGCCGAGCGGGCCGATCCGGTCTTCGGCGGCTTTGGGCGAGCACCCAAGTTTCCGACGCCGCACAACCTGCTCTTCCTCCTCCGCTACGCGCGGCGCCACCCCGAGCGTGACGCCCTCGCGATGGTGGAGACGACGCTCCAGGCGATGCGGCGCGGTGGGATCTGGGACCACATCGGCTTCGGGTTCCACCGCTACTCGACAGATCGGACGTGGCTCCTCCCGCACTTCGAGAAGATGCTCTACGACCAAGCGCTGCTCGCGATGGCCTACACCGAAGCCTTCCAGGCGACGGGCACACCGGAATACCGTACCACGGCCGAGCAGATCATCGCGTACGTGACGCGGGATCTGCTGAGTCCTGAGGGTGCCTTCTACAGCGCCGAGGACGCCGACTCGCTCAATGCCGAGGGCGAGCGAGAGGAAGGCGCGTTTTACATCTGGAGCGAGGCGGAACTGACCACCTTGCTCGGCGAGGAAGACGCCGCGCTGGCTCGCCAGGCTTTCGGTACGCAGCCGGAGGGCAATTTTCTGGAGGAGGCCACGCGCGTGAAGACCGGCGCCAACGTGCTCCACCACCCGCAAGCGCTCGCCGATCTCGCCGTGCAGGTGGGTGCATCCGAAACTGATCTCCGCAGTCGCCTGGCCAGCATCCGCACGAAGCTCTTCGCCGCCCGCACGGCCCGGCCGCGCCCCCTCCTCGACGACAAAATCCTGACCGACTGGAACGGGCTCATGATCGCCGCGCTCGCCAAAGCAGCCCGCGCGTTCGGTGAGGCCGAGTATACCCGGCAGGCCACTCGCGCCGCCGACTTCCTCCTCGCCACGATGCGTACCAGCGAGGGGCGCCTACTCCACCGCTACCGCAGCGGCGAGGCCGGGATTACCGGGCACCTCGACGACTACGCGTTCCTCGCCTGGGGCCTCTTCGAACTCTACGAGGCGACCTTCGACGAAGCATATCTCCGCGAGGCGCTCGCGCTGCACCGCACCATGCACGAACGCTTTGCCGACGCGGAGGCGGGTGGCTACTTCTTCACCGACGCCGAGGGCGAAGCGCTCATCGCCCGGCAGAAGGAGTACTACGACGGCGCGATTCCCTCGGGCAACGCCGTCGCTATGCTCAACGGGCTGCGCCTCGGGCGCATCACAGGCGACAACCACCTGGAACGGGAAGCCGAGCGGGTGGGCGCCTCCGCCGCCGAGATCCTGGTACAGCCCATGGCGCACACCTTCGCCATGGTGGCCGTGGACTTCGCGGTCGGCCCCGCTCAGGAAGTGGTGATCGCAGGCGAGCGCGATGCCCCAGACACGGCCGCCATGATCGAGGGCCTGAACGGCATCTATGCGCCGAACACTATCGTGCTGCTTCGCGCGCCCGGAACCGGCGAGGCCCCCATTGCCGGTCTCGTGCCGTTCGCTGCGGAACAGACGGCCTCAGAAGGTCAGGCCACCGCCTACGTCTGCGAACACTACGCCTGTCAGGCGCCCACCACTGACCCGGCCGCGATGCTGCAACTGCTGCGCGGTGCAGTACAGGGCTAGGA
>JABDIZ010000057.1 GCA_013003465.1 Rhodothermaceae bacterium | reverse complement strand
CGATCCCACGCCGCGTTTCCTGTACGACCTCGGCCAGCCGGTCGAGGAAAAGGTGCGCGCCATCGCCACACAGATTTATGGCGCGGAGGACATCTACATCGACCCGCGCGCGCGCAAGAAGCTGCGTCAGTTCGAGGACCTCGGCTACGGCCGCCTGCCCGTCTGCATTGCCAAGACACAGTCCTCACTCTCTGATGACCCTCGCGCGCTCGGTGCCCCGACCGGCTGGACGCTCACGGTCACGGACATCTTGCTCTCGGCGGGCGCAGGCTTCCTCGTCGTCGTCTGCGGCAACATGATGCTGATGCCGGGGCTCGGCAAGGAGCCAGCAGCCGTGCACATGGACGTGGACGACCAGGGTGTCATCACCGGGCTCTTTTAAGCAGCTACCGTCTCACCGACGTGCTGGAGCAGCGAGCGGAAGACGATGGCGCCATCGGCCGAGCCGTGGCCGAGAATCGCTTCGACGCAGCGCTCGGGGTGCGGCATCATGCCCAGCACGTTGCCCTCGGCGTTGACGATGCCTGCGATGTTGCGCGCCGAGCCGTTCGGGTTGGCTTCGGGCGTGATCGTGCCGTCGGGTTCGCAATAGCGGAAGACGACGCGGTTCGTGCGCTCCAGCTCGTCCAGCGTCGCCTCGTCGGCGATGTAGTTGCCGTCGCCGTGGGCGATGGAGATGCGGAGCACCTGGCCCACCTCGGCCTCGTTCGTGAACGGCGTCTCGGCGTTCTCCACGCGCAGGTGTACGTCCTTGCAGGCGAAGCGGAGCGAAGCGTTGCGCATGAGCGCGCCAGGGAGTAAGCCCGCCTCGCAGAGCACCTGAAAGCCGTTGCACACACCGAGCACGAGCCCGCCGTCGTTCGCGAACCGAATCACGTCCTTCATGATCGGCGAGAAGCGCGCGATGGCGCCCGAGCGGAGGTAGTCGCCATAAGAGAAGCCGCCGGGTACGATAACTACATCGGCTTCGCCGAGCGCCTCCTCCTTATGCCAGACAAAATGGGCGTCTTGCCCGAAGACGTGCTTGGCGGCGTGGTAGGCGTCGTGGTCGCAGTTGGAACCGGGGAAAACGAGGATCGCGAAGCGGGCCATTTCGGGTGGGCCAGGAAACGGGTGGGCGGATGGACGTAATCTACGCCGGACGTTCTGCGTTCAGCCCCCCTCGTCCATCCTTCACGCCATTCCCCTTCCGCTCCGTTCATGATCCCCCGCGAATTGTTTCGCAAAATCCGCCATGTCGAGATCCGCACCAAGGGGCTCGTCAACAACGTCTTTGGCGGCGAGTACCACTCGGCCTTCCGGGGACGCGGGATCGAGTTCTCGGAGGTACGCCCCTACCAGATCGGCGACGACGTGCGGGCGATTGACTGGAACGTGTCCGCGCGGATGGGCGAGACCTACATCAAGCTGTTCGAGGAGGAGCGCGAGCAGACACTGCTGCTGATGGTGGACATCTCGGGCTCCGAAGACTTCGGCTCGGGCGGCGCGGCCAAGCGCGAGTTGGCCGCCGAGTTGTGTGCCGTGCTCGGCTTCTCGGCCATCCGCAACAACGACAAGGTGGGGCTGCAACTGTTCTCTGATCGCGTCGAGCGGTTTGTCCCACCGAAAAAGGGCCGCCGCCACGTCCTCCGTCTCGTCCGCGACCTGTTCGTGCACGAGCCGCAGTCACGAGGGACGTCGATCAAGGTGGCGCTCGATCATGCTCTGCACGTCCTCCACCGCCGCGCCATTGTCGTCCTCGTCTCTGACTTCCTTGACGGCGGCTACACCAAAGCCCTGCGCACCCTCGCGCAGCGACACGATGTGGTGGCTATCCGCCTCCTCGACCCCCGTGAAGAGGAACTCCCGAAGGTGGGGTTGCTGACGCTGACCGATGCCGAGACTGGACGCCCCGTGCTCGTGGATACGTCGAGCCGCCAGGCCCGCGAGGCCTTCGTGCAGCACGCCGCCGACCGTGAGACGGCCGTCCGCAGTGCGCTCCGCCGGGCGCGCGTGGACACGATCACCGTGCGGACGGACCGGGATTACGTGGAGCCCCTCGTGGCCTTCTTCAAGCGACGCAATCGGGAGCGGTGATGGAGGGCATTGGGCGTTGGGCGTTGGGCGTTGGGTTGCTTCTGGCAACCCTTCCAGTGGAGGCGCAGGAGGCGCGGCTGCACGTCTCAACGGACAGCATAGTCGTGGGCGAGCGCTTCGCGCTGTCGGTCGCCGTAGAATCTCCTAGTGGCTCGGCGGTAGCCTTCCCCGAGGTACCCCTCGGCGATGCCGAGATCGCCCCACTGCTGCAGTTCGGCGATGCGGAGGTGTTCACAGCGCGCCGCCTCCCGCCTCGCCTGGACGGGGCCGTTCGCGTGGACAGCGTCGTCTATGAAGCCGCCACCTTTGCGCTTGACGAGGCCACCCTCGGCCCGATCGCTGTGATGCTGATCGCCGGAGCAGACACAACGATCCTGCAGACGGCTACAGCGGCACTTCCGGTACGCTCGGTGTTGCCCTCGGCGGAGGCCGGGCTGCTACCGCCCGCACCGCCCGAGCCATTCCCGAGTCCGTGGCTCGCGTGGGCCCTCCTCGCCGTCGGCGCGCTGGCCCTCTTCGCGCTGCTGGCGTGGGCCTGGCGGCGTTTTCGAGGCGAGTCGGCACCCTTGATCCCGCGTCCGGCGCCGTATCCCGAAGCCCTCCAGCGCCTCGATGCGCTGCCGTTGCCGACGGAGGACGAAGCGATCAAGGCATACTACATCGAACTGGCTGATCTCGTGCGGACGTACCTCGCGCGCACGCTCCACCTCCCCGCGCTGGAACTCACGACGCGCGAACTGACCGCTGCCCTCGACGCCGATGCTCGCGTCCCGACGGAAGCCGTCAAGTCCACCCGTGGCACACTTCGCCTCGCCGACCTCGTCAAGTTCGCCGACCTCCGCCCGGACGCCGACACGCACGCCGCTGCACGCGAGAAAGCACGTACCGCCATTGAGGCCGTCGAACGCACCGTCCATCCGCCGGAGCCCGAGGACGAAGGGCAGACGACAGGAAACGGCGCATCAGGCACCACCGCTGATCCCAAGCACCCAGGGCCTAGGGCCCAAAGTCCACAGCCATAAATGCACCAGCCCATCGGTGACCCCTTTTCCGACGCGCTCGTGGAGCGCCTCGCACAGGCGCGGCGTGTGGCTGTGCTCACGGGTGCCGGCATCTCGGCCGAGAGCGGCGTACCCACCTTCCGCGACCCTGATGGCCTCTGGCAGCAATTCCGCCCGGAGGAGCTGGCCAACGTCGAGGCGTTTCTGCGGAATCCCGTGCTCGTGCAGGGCTGGTACGCGCACCGGCGGGCTGTGGTGGATGGGGTCGAACCCAACCCCGGGCACAGGGCGTTGGCGGAGTTGGAGCAGATGGTAGTAAAGAAGCGCGGCGCGTTCCTTCTCGCCACGCAGAATGTAGACGGCCTGCACGCCCGCGCAGGCTCTGAGCACCTGATCGAACTGCACGGCACGCTCACGCGCTCCTATTGCATCGCGTGCGAGCGCGAGGCGAACGAAACCGAACTCGCCGCCCTCGAATCCGGCGACGCCGCCCACTGCCCGGCCTGCGCTGGCCTCCTCCGGCCCGACGTGGTGTGGTTCGGCGAGATGTTGCCCGAAGGCGCGATGGAACACGCTGCCGAGGCGGCGGCGGCGTCCGATGTGTTTCTCTCTATTGGAACGAGCGCCGTGGTGTATCCCGCCGCTGGACTCCCGCTGATCGCCAAGCAGGCAGGCGCCTACGTCGCCGAGATCAATCCGCAGCGCAGCGACATCGCCTTTCGCCTCGATGAGCACGTCCGAGGCAAAGCGGGCGTAGTCCTTCCGGTACTCTTGGAACGCCTTCGTGCGTTCACCGCCGCATGACCTTCGCTGCCCCCATCCTGCTCCTTGGCTTGCTCGCCCTCCCCGTGCTGGCGTGGGCGGCGTGGCGCCACGCCCGACAGACAGCGCCCGGCCTCCGCTATTCGGCCACGGCCGATGCCGCGGCGGTACCGGCTACGCTCTGGACGGCGCTGCGCGGACTGCCGACGACCCTGCTGCTGGCGGCTCTCACGCTGGGACTCATCGCCCTGGCTCGGCCTCAGGAGCGCGACGTGACCGTCGAGCGCAGCGCCGAGGGCATCGACATCGTGCTCGTGCTGGACATCTCGACCTCGATGACGGCCGAGGACTTCTACCCCAACCGCTTCGAGGCCGCCAAAGTCGTCGCCTCCGACTTCATCGACGGGCGCGTCTCGGATCGCATCGGGCTCGTCGTCTTTGCCGCGCAGGCCTACACGCAGGCCCCTCTCACTCTCGACTACCCGTTCCTCAAGCGGATGCTCTCCGAAGTGCGCATGGGGGTGATCGAGGACGGCACGGCCATCGGCACGGCCATTGCCACGGCCACAGCCCGATTGCGCGACAGCGAGGCGGCCAGCAAGGTCATCATTCTGCTCACCGACGGTCAGAACAACCGGGGCGAGATTGACCCGACCACCGCCGCTGAGGTGGCGGAGGCCCTCGGCGTCAAAATCTATGCGGTCGGAGTCGGAGGCGAAGGCGGACGGGCAGGCGGCGGGCTGTTCGGCCGTTTCCTTCAAATCCCTGAAGTGGACGAGGAATCGCTGCGCGAAGTCGCACAAAAAACCGGCGGGCGCTACTTCCGCGCCACCGATGCTGCCGCGCTCCGCTCGATCTACGATGCCATCTCGGAGTTAGAGAAGACCGAAGTCGAAGAGACCACGTATGTGGACGTGGAGGAGCGCTACGGCTGGTTCCTCTGGCCCGCCGTCGGCCTGCTGCTGCTCCACGTCGTGCTCGTCAACACCCGTCTCCGCCGCGTTCCTTGAGCTGATGAGCGCCTAGAAGCACATCACCAAGCACCTCCATGTCCTTTCGCACCCCCGAAGCGCTCTGGCTCCTGCTGCTGATTCCAGCGGCGGTGGCGCTGTACGTCTACGCCGCGCAGCGGCGGCAGGAGGCTCTGCGGCTGTTTTTCGGCGGAAGAGACGCGCCGGAGTTGGATCGTGCCACTCAAATCGCGCGTGTGCGGCGCTGGCAGGCAGCGCTCCTCACCGTCGGCCTCACGCTGCTGATCGGAGCTGCCGCAGGCCCGCGCTACGGCACCGCGCTCCGCGAAGCCCAGCAGGAAAGCCTCGACCTCGTCGTGGCGCTCGATGTGTCGGCGTCGATGCGGGCCGAGGACGTAGCGCCGGATCGCCTCCAGCGCGCCAAGCTGGCCATCGCCCGGCTCGCGGAGCAGCGGCGCAGCGACCGGATGGGGCTCGTCGTCTTCGCCGGCGATGCCTTCGTCCAGTGTCCGCTCACCAGCGACCGCGCCGCCTTCCGCCTCTTCCTCGACGCCGCAGGCCCCGACCTCATCCCCACACCCGGCACCGACTTCGGACGGGCGCTGACCGTCGCCGGGGAGGCGTTTGCCGACGACGAGTCTGGCCTCCCTCGCTCCCGCGCCATCTTGGTGGTTTCCGATGGCGAAGACCACGAAGGGGGCCTCGACAGCGCCATCGATGCGCTGCACGACGACGGCGTGGCGCTCTTGTCCGCAGGCGTCGGCACCGATGCCGGGGGGCCGATCCCAATCTACCGGGGCGGACAGATCGTGGAATACAAGATGAGCGCAGGCGAGCGCGTCATCACCACGCTGGAGGAGGGCGTGCTCCGCGAGATCGCCGGGCGCAGTGGGTTCGTGCGCATCGGGACGCAGGACGACGGCGTGGCGGCACTATCGGACCAGTTGGATCGTTTAGAGCGCACCGTGGGGGCCACGGAGCAGTTCGAGGCGTACGCCGAGCGCTTCCAGTGGCCCCTCGCCCTGGGCCTGCTGTTTCTCTTCGCCGAGCGCCTGCTCGCGCTCCGCGGCACGCCAACACGCGTACCCGAACCGGCCTGATTTCACCTCGCATGATCCGCCTTGCCTTCCTGCTGGCCGTCAGCCTGCTCGCCGCCTTCGCCGATGGCGCAGCCGAGGGGCGCCGGGGCAATCAGCACCTCGCGGTGGGCGCCGTGGACGAAGCGGTTGCCGAATACGAGGCCGGGCTGGCGGCTACGGAACGCCAGCCGGGCGTCATCCGCACGGCCCTATGGAACAACCTCGGCCTCGCCCTCTACCAGCAGGAAGCGTTCACTGAAGCCGCCGTAGCCTTTGAGGAAGCCCTCCGCAGCGCCGAAACCACGGAAGCCCGTGCCCGCTTCGCCTACAACGCCGGAACGGCCCTCGCCCAAGCCGACTCGCTCCACGCCGCGCTCGCACACCTCCGCCGCGCCCTCATCGCCCAGCCGGACTTCCCCGAGGCGCGACACAACCACGAGTGGGTCCATCGCCGACTCGCGGGTGAACCGCCTCCCGAGGACAACACGCCACCCGAGCCGTCCGACTTTGCCGAGCAACTCAAGGCCCGCGCCGACTCGCTCGTCGCGGCGCGCCAGTACATGGAAGCGTTAACCTTGATGCTCGACGGCCTCCAACAAGACTCGACCGTCGCTGCGTTCGGCGATTTCATGCAGCGCCTCGACGCAGTCGTACAGATTGATACCAGCGATAGCACACCGCCCCCCGATTCCCTGTGATGATTCGTTCCGTTCTCCTCCTCATGTTCGCGTTCACCCTCGCGCTCGGCGTGCAGGCGCAGACCGCCGTGGACTACTACCACGGCGCGGCCCGCCTCTACATCGAAGGCGCGAATGCGCAGGCTGAGCAAGTTGCGCTTCAGGGCCTCGCCCTCGCGCCCGACGACGCGCGCCTCCAGGCGCTGCTCGACCGCATCCGGGAGCAGGAACAGCAGCAGAGCGGCCAGGGCGAGCAGCAAAACCAAGACGACAACGAGAACCAACAACGCGGCGAAGAGGGAGAGGCGAGTGACGAGGGGGAGCAGTCTGGCGACCAACAACAGCCGCAAGACGGCGAGCAGGGGCAGCAAGACCAACCCCAGGATGACCAGTCCGCCGCATCCGACCGGCCGGAGGAGGAGCAGGCCGAACCGGAAGCATCGCAATCAGGTCAGCCCCAAGACGGGGAGCGCGAAGAGGAGCTACCGCCGGACGCCCAGCAGCGTCCCGGCGAGGGCGAGGAAACGCCAGAGCAGATGATGTCAGTCGAACCGGGCCAGATGACGCAGGAGGAAGCGGAGCGTATCCTGAGCGCTGTCGGTGCCAACGAGGGCGCGCTCTTGCGCCAGGTCCAGCGTCGTCCGGGCCGCGGGCGACGGGTAGAGAAGGACTGGTGATGCAGGGAATCAGACGACAAAAGGCAGAAGGCAGAAGACGGTCCGGGGGACGGCTGGGTGTGCTGATCCTTGCGCTGCTGGTGGCCTCGTCGGCCACCGCGCAGGTCACCGTCCATGCGTTCGTGGACAAGACCGAGTTGGGCGACGCCGAGACGCTCGCCTACACACTCGAAGTCTCGGGCGACCTCGATGACCTCGCGCCTATCCAACCGCCCGAGGGGCGCGGGCTCGCCCTCCGGCAGGGCACGCCGGTCCACCAGGAGCGTCTCATCCTGAACGGCCAGGAGCGCCTGCGCCTGACGTGGGCGTACACGCCGCAGCGCACGGGCGACGTAGCCGTTCTCGGGACCAACGTGCGCGTCAAGGATCGCACCTACCGCACCGATCCGGTCTTTGTGACCGTCGTGCCGCAGCAACAACGGCGCGCGCCCGTCGCGCCTCCCACCGGACGCCCATCGCCTCCGTCCACCGCCTCGGGGGACCTCTTCGTTCGCGCCGAGCCGAGCACGCGGCGCGTGGTGCCCGGCCAGCAAATCATCGTCAACTACGTGCTGTACGCTGCGCCGCACATCCATCCCCGTCGCTCCCAGGTAGCGGGGACATGGGACGCCGAGGGGTTCTGGCGCGAAGAGTTGGACGTGGCACCCAATGCCACCTACCCGCGCCGCGTCACCATTGGCGGGCAGCCCTACGACGCCGTCACCATCCGTCGCCTCGCGCTCTTTCCCACGCGCACCGGCGCACTCGAGGTCGGCGCGATGACGTTCGAGATCGAGGTGGCACGCTCAACACGAAACGCCAACCCGTTCGATTCCTTCTTCTATCCGCTCGGCAGCCGCTTCACCGAGGAAGAGGTGACGGCGCCCGCGCTCGCGCTCACGGCAAATCTGCTGCCAGACGATGCCCCCGAAGGCTTCAACGGGGCCGTGGGGCAGTTCGGGATGGCGGCGTTCATGGACCGGGATCAAGTGACCGCGGGCGAGCCCGTGCGGCTGACGGTAGAGCTGAGCGGCACCGGCAACATCGCTACGCTGGCGGCACCCGACGTAGCGATACCGCCGACGTTCGAGCGCTTCGATCCTCAGCAGAATCGCGAAGTGGACCGCGGCGCCACACCGCTGCGCGGCACCAAGACGTTCACCTACACCTTCGTACCCCGTGGCGGGGGTGATTTCGAGATCCCGCCCGTCGTGTGGAGCTACTACGACCCGGCGGCAGGCCGCTATCAGACCCGTCGCTCCGCTGCCTTCCCCCTCACCGTCACGGGGGCCGCGGCCCCCGCCGCCATCGCCTCGGAAACGGTTCCGGTTGACCCCTCGATTCCCCTCGGCTTGATGACGGACGCTACCTGGAGACGAACCTCGTCGCCGGCAGCGATTCCACTCGGAGTGGTACTCGTCGGGCTCGGCCTCCCACTGCTGGCCCTGCTGGGCCTCGTCGCCGCGCGTCGGCGGCGAGACCGTAAGGGTGAGCTGTCGCCCGAGCGGCGGGCCCTCCGCGCCCATCCCGAAGCCAAGCGGCGGCTGCACGACGCCCAAACGGCACTCGGCGATGCCCCGGCGTTTTATGCGGCCCTCGAGCAGGCGCTGCGCGCCTTCCTCGCCGATCGCCTCGCGATTCCCGCGCAGGGGCTCTCGCAGTTGGCCCTCGACGAGGCGCTCGCCGCCCATGGCCTCTCGGCCGCTACGCGCGCGGAAACCCGTGCGCTCCTGGCAACGGCCGAACAGGCGCAGTTCGCTCCCGGCCTCGCTGGGAACGGCGAAACACAACAAGCCGACGCGGCACGCGCCGCCCACCTCTTCGCAGCAATTGACGCCGAGGCCCGGCAGCCGGTAGGGGCATGACGACGTTCGTTCTCCTGCTCGCCCTCCTCCAGCCCGGCCCGTCTGCGAACACGCAGGACGAGGCCACACGGCTGTTCACCCTCGGCCAGCAACTCTACGCCGAGGCCGACTATGAGGGTGCCGTCGCCGCCTTCGAGGGTGCCCTGGCGACGGGCTGGACGAGCGCCGCCGTGCACTACAACCTCGGCACGGCCTGCCTCGCTGCAGCCGATCTTGGATCGGGTCCAGGGCAAGCCGTCGGCTGTGCCGTCCTCCACCTCGAACGCGCCCACCGCCTCCGCCCCGGCGACGCGACCATCCGTCACAACCTGCGCCTCGCACACGACCGTGCGGACGTTGACCTTGGCCCACGCACGCTGATGCAGCCTCTCCTCCGGGCCGTCGGGCTGACAGGGCTGCTTGGGCTCAGCGGTGCCTTCTACGTGGCGACGATCGGGTTGCTGAGCGCCTGGTTCTGGACCAGACGCCTCGTGCTCCGCCGTGGGCTCATCGTCCTCGCGCCGCTTGCGGCGCTGCTCATCGTCCTCAGCACCGTCGCCTGGCGCGAGCATCACGCGCCCGAGGCGGTCATTCTAGCTGCGGAAACGCCCGTGCGCGCGGCCCCCACGCCCGACGCCCGCGAACGCGCAACCCTGCGCGCGGGCCACCTCGTTCGCCTGACGGCGCAGCAAGGCGAATGGGCGGAGATCCGCCTCGCGGATGGGACACGCGGCTGGCTCCCCAGCCGCACCGTCGAGGCGATCTAAGCCGCCACTCGCGCGTTACCTTCCAGTTATGGAACCCCACGTCTATACCCGCGACGAGCGCGGCCAACGGCGCGGCTGGATCGAAGTCGTCTGCGGCTCGATGTTCAGCGGCAAGACCGAGGAGCTGATTCGGCGCCTCCGGCGGGCGCGCATTGCCAAGCAGCGCGTCGAGATTTTCAAGCCTGCCACGGACACGCGCTACACCGAGCTGTTCGGTGACGAGGTCGTGGTCTCGCACGACGAGAACGCCATTCCCTCGCAGATCGTCCACTCCGCTGACCAACTCTTCCTGCTCGCGGGCGATGCCGAGGTGGTCGGCGTGGACGAGGCCCAGTTCTTTGGGATGGAACTGGTGGACGTGTGCCAGCGCCTCGCGCGCGACGGCCGCCGCGTGATCGTCGCCGGACTGGATCAGGATTACCGCGGGCAGCCGTTTGAGCCGGTCCCGCAGCTCATGGCCGTGGCCGAGCACGTGACCAAGCTGCACGCCATCTGCGTCCGCTGCGGCGCCCCGGCCAACCACTCGCAGCGGATCGTGGCGCAGGGCGACCGCGTACTCGTGGGCGAAAAAGAGGCCTACGAGCCGCGCTGCCGACGCTGCTTCGAGCCACCGACTGACCCGCCTGCGAATCCGCCCGCCCAGACGACCTCCGAGCCGGTCTCTGCACCTGTCCGGCTCACGGATGCCTGAGCATGCGGCGCCCTGTGCATTGTGCCCGCGACCTTCGACTTCGTCTCCGTCCTCCTACTGCTCATCGCAGCGGTAGTGCTCGTTGCCCTCTTGCTGAGCATGGCGACCCTCTGGTGGCGGAGCCGAGGGACCTCAACCGCGTCAACTGCGAGTCGCCGCCACTGGACCACGGACGATCACGCAGCGCGCATCCATCAAGCCTACTTCGCCAAGGAGCGCAAAGCCCGCGCGATCCGCCAGCGAGAGCGACAAGCCCGAGAGCGACGCACCCGAACGGCCCAGCACACCGACGCGCGCTTCACGACCGAGCCGCCCGAACCGGAGACGGCGGACTCCCCGTCAATGCGGTTGAGGCATACAGAAGCCCGCTACCGCGCCGTCCTCCACCTGGAAGGCGAGATCACCGAGACGAGCCTGCGTCGGGCCTACCTCCGACTCATCGCCGCCTACCACCCCGACCGCGTGGCGGGGCTCGGCATCAAACTCCAACACCTTGCCGAGGAGGAGACGAAGCGCATCAACGAGGCGTACACGTTCTTCCGAGATCGTTACAACTTCTGACCCCGGGGTTGCCCTGCCCTTCCCCCAGGGGGCTTCCTGCTTACCGACTCGCCCATGCGCCCGGACGTTGAGAGCCTGATCGACCTCGCCACGCCGCTCCTCGACGAAATCACTCTCGCTCGGCCCGATATGTCGGCGGCTACCGTCGCTGCGGCGATTCGCACGCGGGCGGGCAACATCTACACGGGGGTGTGCATCGACGTGCGTTGCGGCATGGGGTTCTGCGCCGAGCCTGCTGCCATCGCCGAGATGATTAAAGGCCGCGAGACGGAGATGGCCATGGTTGTAGCGGTGTGCGATGAGGGCGTGCTGGCCCCCTGCGGGCGGTGCCGCGAGTTCATGATGCAGGTCAGTCCGAAGAACCTCGACGCCGATATGGTGCTCCCTGGCGGCCGCACGGCACCGCTCCGGGCCTTGCTTCCCGACCACTGGCTCACCGCAGAAGCCTCCAAGACCGGCTGATGGGCTCTCTTGGGCGGACTGAACGCTCGGACTTGCATGGGATTCCGCTGCGCGCTATCGTCCCTATGTTCAAGTAGATAGCGCCTCCTGCCTCCCCCACCCACCTCGGTCTCATGGAAACGACTCCTTCTCCCGACCCGATCCCCGATCCTGATCTCGATCCGATGGGTTCGGCCGATACGGCCTATGCCAAAGCAGACCCCGTCAAGCGCTTCATCGCAGCCTTGATTGACGGAATCATCGGGGGGGTGATCTATTTCGTCCTTGCCCTCTTCAGCCGCGGACTAGGCTGGCTAGCCTACGCAGCCTTCATCCTCATCCGCGACGGCCTCAATCTCGACTTCGCGGATGGCCGTTCGCCGGGAAAGAAAATCATGAAGCTCGGCATCGTCCGCCTCGACGGCGGACAGATGGACCTCCAAGCTTCCATCATGCGCAATTGGCCCTTGGCGATCGGAACCATCCTGAGCGGCTTGCTCTTCCTCTTCGGCGGCTGGCGGCTGGCCTTGAGCATGAGTTGGCTGACCTCGCTTGCGAGCCTGCTAGGTTTGGTCGAGGGGATCCTTGTGCTCGTCGACAAGGATGGGCGCCGCATCGGCGACAAGGTGGGCAACACACAGATCATCGAAACCGATGAATAGCCGCTGAGCAGGCCCGAATCCACGGCCGATCATCTTGCGAGCGGGGACCCCGGACGGTATGTTGCCGGGGTCCCCGCTCGTCGTTTTCTGACCTCTCCATGGCCGACGCTCCGCGCCCGCCCGCCGCTTCGGACCCCGATCCCGCCCCCCGCTACCTCGTCACGGCCCGCAAATACCGGCCGCAGACTTTTGGAGACGTGGTGGGGCAGGCGCATGTGGCGCAGACGCTCCAGAACGCCATCCGCCTCGGGCGGCTCGCGCACGCCTATCTCTTCAGCGGCCCGCGCGGCGTGGGCAAAACGACGGCTGCCCGCATCCTCGCCAAAGCCGTCAACTGCACGACGCCCCTGGCCGAGCGTGAGGACGCCGAGCCCTGCCGCACCTGCGACTCGTGCCGCGCCTTCGAGGAAGGCCGCTCGCTAAACATCATCGAGGTGGATGCGGCGAGCAACAACAAGGTCGAGGACATCCGCGAGTTGCGCGAGACGGTGCGCATCCCGCCGCAGGGTGCCAAGAAGAAGATTTACATCCTGGACGAGGTCCACATGCTCTCGGCGAGCGCCTTCAACGCGCTCCTCAAGACACTCGAAGAGCCGCCTCCCTACGTCCTTTTCATCTTCGCGACCACCGAGCCGCATAAAGTCCTCCCCACGATCCTCTCGCGCACGCAGCGCTTCGACTTCCGCCGCATCGCCGTGCCGGAGATCGTCGGGCGGCTCCAGGCGATCTGCGCCGAGGAAGGCGTGGAGTCTGATAACGAGGCGCTGATGCTGCTCGCCCGTAAGGCCGACGGCGCCCTCCGCGACGCGCTCTCACTCTTCGACCAGGCGGTCTCGCTCGTCGGCACCCCGCTCCACGCGGCCCCGCTGCGCGAAGCCCTCGGCGTCGTGGACATCGACCTGTTCTTCGAGGCGACCGAACAGGCCAAAGCAGGGAATCGTGCGGGCCTCCTCGCGCTCGTGGACCGCCTCGTGCAGCGCGGCTACGACCTGCCCGAGTTCCTCGGCGGCCTCGCCGAACACGTCCGCCACCTCCTCGTCGCCGTGACCACCGGCTCGGCCGACCTGATCGAAGGCACCGAGGCGATGCAGCAGCGCTACCTCGCCGCCACGGCGGACTGGGCGGAGGTGGACCTGCTTCACCTGCTCATGCTCGTAGACGACGCCGAGGCACACATCAAGGAGAGCCGTCAGCCCCGCCTCGCCACCGAGTTAGCCCTCCTCAAAATGGCCAGCTTGGAACCGGCAGCCGATCTGCATCACCTCCTCGCCAAGCTGGAACGCCTGGAAGCCACACTGGCCTCTGGCGCTCTTCCGAAAGCAGCGGACGGTGGACAGCGGACGGTGGACAGCGGGCACAAGACGGAGGCCGAACGCCCTCCGTCTCCCGCGCCCTCCGTAGCAACGGAGCCTCCGGCCTCGTATCAACCTGCGCCGCCGCCATCCCCTGCACCCGAACCGCCGCCAACAGACGCCCCCGGATCACCCGCCGCGAGCTCGGATGAATCCGACCCAGGATCAGGCCCGGAGCAAGACGATCCGGGCGAGTCACCGATGTTTTCGCCGGAGCCACCGCCGCGTCCGACTGGCGAGACCGTAGCGCCCGCACCGGCCCCCACGGCCCCGCCACCTTCGGCGCCCAGCCTGTTTGGTGCCCCCGCGCTCCGACGCAAAGGGTCCTCGGGCGACGGCGCAGAGGGCACTCCAGCAGCCACGCTGACCGGCGGGGACGGCAGCGCCGTAGGCACGCCGCACCTCGCGGCCCCGCCCACAACCGACGACTTCGGCATCTCCCTCACGCGCGTCAGCGATGCCTGGCCACGCCTCGTCGCGGCCGTCAAAGCTGACCGGGTGCACGTCGGGTCGATGCTGCAATTGGCCAGCCCTCAGCGCGTCAGCAAAGGCGCTGTCGAGGTGGCCGTGCCAGATGATTTCTCCCGCACACTCCTGACGAGCGAGACCGAATCGGTGCGCACGGCGCTCGCCGAGGTCTTGAAGGACGAAGCCCCGGCGCTGCGCTTCGTGGTGCGGGCAGGCGAGGCTGGCGAAACCGCTGCCGAGGTGGACCCGTTCGAGCGACTCAAGCAGCTCCGGCAGGAGCACCCCGTCTTCCGCGCCCTCTTCGAGAAGTTCGGCGCTGAGATCGTTTGGTAGTTACAGGGTTGGAGGGTGAGGGTTACCTGTTGCCTCCTACCCTACCCTTAACCCAGAACCCGAAACCGTCAACCCTCATGGACGACACCCCCAACATGGCCGACCTCTTCGGCCGCATGGCTGAGATGCAGCAGAAGATGGCCGACACGCAGGAGGCCCTCAAAAACGAGCAGGTCACCACCGAAGTCGGCGGCGGCATGGTCAAGGTCACGGCCGACGGCCAGGGCCGCGTCACCGCCATTTCGCTTGAAGCGCCCATCGTCAACCCCGACGAGATGGAGATGCTCGAAGACCTCCTCATCGCAGGCGTCAACAAGGCCCTGGAAGAAGCCGAGGGCATCCGGGCGCGCCGCATGCAGGAAGCGGCCTCCACCATGCTCCCGCCGGGCCTCGACCTCGGCGGCATGGGTGGCGGCTCGGGTCCGCTGATCTAGCTGACCCGGTAGACGGAGGGCGAAGAGCCGAAGACAGAGCGGTGTCAGCGGCAGTCCGTAGCATTCCGTTTCTGCCGTCCGCTGTCCACCGTCCGCTGCTATGCACCTCACCTCAGAAACGGTCGAAACGCTCGTCGAGCAGTTTTCCAAGCTGCCGACGGTGGGCCGCAAGACGGCGCAGCGCCTCGCCGCGTACGTGCTCAAGATGCCCCGCGAGGATGTGGTGGACCTGGCGAAAGCGCTCGTGGCGGTCAAGGACCACGTTAAGGCGTGCTCGGTCTGCTTCAACGTGACCGACGACGATCCCTGCCCGATCTGCCGCTCGGCCAAGCGCGACCGGTCGGTGATCTGTGTGGTCGAGGAACCTAACGACGTGCTGGCGCTGGAGCGCACAGGCGAGTTCCGCGGCCTCTACCATGTCCTCGGCGGCGTCATCTCGCCGCTCGATGGTATCGGCCCCGACGACCTCAAGATCCGCGAACTGGTAGCGCGCGCCGCGCCGCGCATCAGCGACCCCGCTGGGGTGCCTGCTCCTGCGGAGGGGACGGTGGCGGAACCGGCCGAACCCTACGAGCCGGTGCGCGAGGTCATCCTCGCCATGAACCCGAACGTGGAGGGCGACACGACGGCCTACTACATCGGGCAGTTGCTCGGCCCGCTCGGCATCAGCGTCACGCGCATCGCACGAGGCCTGCCCATCGGCGGCGACCTCGAATACGCCGACGAGGCCACACTCGCCCGTGCGCTGGACGGCCGCGCCGGACTCTAGCGATGGCGGCGACTCTCCAGCGCCTCGGCGTTTACTGCGGCTCCAACGCAGGCCACCGGCCTGCGTATGCCGAGGCTGCACGTGCACTCGGTACGCTGCTGGCGGAAGAAAACATCGGGCTCGTCTACGGGGGAGGACGGGTTGGCTTGATGGGCATCATCGCCGATGCCGTGCTGGAAGCTGGCGGTGAGGCCATCGGCGTGATTCCCTACAGCCTCGCGCAGCGGGAAGTCGCCCACGAAGGGCTAACGGAGCTGCGCCTCGTGGATTCGATGCACGAGCGCAAGGCGCTCATGGCCGGCCTCGCCGACGCCTTCGTCGCGCTGCCGGGTGGCCTCGGGACACTCGAAGAACTGGCTGAGGCGCTGACGTGGAGCCAGCTCGGCATCCACCAGAAACCGTGCGGCCTCCTCAACGTGGCGGGGTACTACGATGGCCTGATCGCGTTCTTCGATCATGCGGAAGACGAGGGGTTCGTCCGCGCCCAGCACCGCGATCTGCTGCTGGTAGACGAGCACCCCCCTGCCCTCCTCACTCAGCTTCGGGCCTTCGAGCCGACCAAGACGACGCGCTGGATCACCCGCCGTGAGTTGTAGGCGATGCTGACGCGCCGTGCAGCCTGGCTCCTTGCCGGCCCCGTTGTGCTCGTGCTGCTGGGCTACGTGGTCTGGCCGAGCGTGGGCACGTTCGTGCTCGGCCTTGCTGGCGAGAACCTGACGCGCTTCTTCGGCAGCAGTCGTGCGGCGGGCGTGCGGGCGCTCTGGAATTCGGTCGGCATCTCGCTGGGCACCGTCGCGCTGGGCGGGATGCTGGGAATGGCCCTGGCGTGGGCATTCTTCCGCTTCGACTTCCCGCTGCGCAAGACGCTGCAGGTCGTAGCGGCACTGCCGCTGGCGCTGCCGCCGCTCGTGGGCGTGCTGGCGTTCCTGTTTCTCTACGGCGAGAGCGGGATGCTGCCGCGTGGGCTTCAGGCGGTCTTCAGGTTGGAGGCTGTGCCGTTTTCCTTCGAGGGGCGCGCGGCCGTCCTGATCGTCCACGTCTACGCTTTCTACGTCTACTTCTACCTCTTCACGAGCGCCGCGCTGGCCGACCTCGACCGCAGCCTGCTCGACGCCTCGGCCGACCTCGGCGCCTCTGGCATGACCACCTTCCGGCGTGTCATCCTGCCACTGCTGCGCCCGGCCCTCGTGGGCGCCGCACTGCTCGTGTTCATGCTCTCCATGGCGAGCTTCACCGCCCCGCTCCTCTTCGCGGGCGACGAGCCGTTCTTGACGACGCAGATCTACCAGTACAAGGTCAACGGCTTCCTCGACCGCTCGGCCACCGTCTCGGTGATCCTGACGGCGATCTGCCTGCTGTTCCTCGTCGGGCTGGAGCTGCGGCGCGACCGGCGGCTGGGTACCACCTCGAAGGGCACCGGGCGCCTCGGAACGCCCGTGCGAAGCGGCTGGGCGCGGGCCCTCGCAGGCGGCCTCGCCGCGCTGTTCCTGCTGTTTGTGCTGCTGCCGGTGGCGACGGTCGTGCTGCTCTCGTTCGTCGAGGAAGGGAGTTGGACGACCCAGATCCTGCCCGACCGCTACACGCTCGCCAACTACACGGCGCTGTTCGCGCAACCAGACGTGTTCGCGCCGATCCGCAACTCGCTCTGGATGGCCGGGCTCTCGACGGCCGCCAACCTCGTCTTCGGCGTAGCGACGGCGCTGGTGGTGGCGAAGAGCGGCGTTCCCGGACGCGGGCTGATCCGCGGGTTAGCCGTGCTCCCGTTCGCCATTCCCGGCACCGTCATCGCCCTCAACCTGATCGTAGCCTTCGACGAGCCGACGGCGATGGCGGGTGGCGCCGTGCTCGTAGGAACGGTATGGTTGCTGCCACTGGCCTATTTCGTGCGGCACATCCCGCTCGTGGTGCGCGCCGCACAGGCCGCCCTCGAAGGCTACGACGATCGCCTCTCAGAAGCCTCAGCCGATCTCGGCGCGGGCAGCTTCACCACCTTCCGCCGTGTCGTACTGCCCGTCATCGGGCCGGGCGTAGCGGCGGGCGCGCTGCTCACGTTCGTGACGGCGCTGGGCGAGTTCGTCTCGTCCATCATGCTCTACGTCTACAGCAACCGGCCCATCTCGGTCGAGATCTTCGCCCAGCTGCGGCTCTACGACTTCGGCGCGGCGGCGGCCTACAGTGTGCTCCTGATGGCGCTCGTGCTGATCGCGGTGGCCGCCACGCGCCGCCTCGGCGCGCGTGCCACGCTTTCGTAACCCGGCCGCTTGCCCCGCTCGAATCCGTACCTTGCAGGCGTCTCTGGTCCCGCTCCCGGTCATGAAAATCACGGTTCTCGGGGCAGGCGCGATGGGCTCGGCCGTGGCCTCCGCGCTCTGCCACAACGACGCCATCACACGCGTGCAGGTCTGCGAGGCCCGCCCGGCGGTCCTGCGCACCTTCCAGGCCAGCGCGTCGCATCCCAAGCTGCGCGCCATCGAGGCGGACGCCCGCGACCTGAAGGCGCTCGAAGCGCTGCTGGCGAACAGCGCCTGCGTGATCTCGTGCGTGGACCCAGACCTGAACCCGCGCCTCGCCGCGCTCGCCGTGGAGCAGGGTGCCCACTTCGTGGATCTCGGCGGGCCGGAGCCGATCCTCGCACGCGAGCAGGGGCTGGCGACGCTCGCCGAGGAGCATCAGCGCTGGATCGTGCCGGGCTGCGGCCTCGCCCCTGGCCTGGCGAACGTGCTCACGATGCGCGGACTGGCACAGTTCGAGCAGGCCACGGAGGTACGCATCCTCGTAGGCGATGTCCCGACGGAGCCGACAGAGCCGTTCAACTACCGCCTCGCCCACTCGGCCGAGAAGCTTCTGGAGGATTACACTACCCCGGTGCACATCCTCCGCGAAGGAAAGAACGAGACGATAGACCCCCTGACGGGGGTCGAGACCGTCGAGGTGGAGGGACTCGGGACGATGGAAGCCTTCTATGCAAGCGACCTTACGATGCTCGTGCACGCCCTCGAAGGCCGTCTCCAGACCCTCGACGTGAAAACACTCCGCTACCCCGGCCATGCCCATCAGATGCAGTTCTTGATGGCGCTCGGCCTCGCCGACCGGCAGACCCTCGACGTACGCACACACCTGAGCTACCGCGATGTGCTGGCGCGGCGGCTACGCCAACGTCTCGGCGGAACCTACGCCGACACGGTGGTGGTCCGCATCGAAATCACAGGCGAGCGGGACGGAAGGACGCAGACGCTCACCTACGACCTCGTGGATCGCTTCGACGAGGCCACGGGGCTCTCTGCGATGCAACGGTGTACGGCCTTCACCGCGGTCACCATCGCCGAACTGCTCGCAGCCAAGCAGATCGCAGGCGGTGGGGTGGCGCCCCCTGAGCAACTTGTGCCGATGGATCGGTTCTTCGACGCGCTTGCGGCCCGCGGCATCACGATTCAGGAGCGCTGGACCGCACGCGAGGCCGTCGCAGCGTGAGTCAGCCCGTGCCGTAGGCCCGGAGGACGGTACCGTTGTGGACGGATCCGCCTGGGCCGCAGAGGTAGACACACAGTGCCGCCACATCGTCTACCGCCACGCCTTTGACCTCGGCGTCTTCCTCCCCGAAAAGAATTGTGGAAGGAGCCACGGCGGCAGCGGTGATGTGCCCTTCGTACTCATCAGCCACCGCTTCCACGAGCCGCATCACGCCTGCCTTCGCCATCGAGTAGGCCGCCTGCTTGCCGACGCCCCGCTCGACCCCCTGCCGCGAGGCGATGCCTACCAGCCGCCCTCCGGTGTCCTGCATGTGCCGGGCGGCCTCGCGGAAGGTGAGAAACGCACTCGTCAGGTTGACCTGCATCACCCGGTTCCAGTCGGCAAAGGAGGTCTCCGCGAACGGCTGCCCGTCCCACATGCCCACGGTATGAATCAGCGCCCCGACGGAGCCGATCTCTGCTCGGATGCGGTCGAACACGGCAACGACCGCGTCTTCGCCGGTCAGATCGGCCGTAAACAGGCGAACGCCCTCGGCCAGCGGCTCGCGCTCCTGCGTGTCGAGTCCAGCCACGGTCGCTCCGGCGTCTACGAGATGCTGCGTCACGACGCGGCCAAGGCGCCCGCACGCGCCGGTGAGGACCACGGTGGTACTGGAAAGATCGGGAAGCATCATAGCGTGTCAGGAGCCAGAGGAGGTGTGGTCGTGGATGATGCGCCAACCGTCGTCTTCCTTCTGGAACAGCAGCGAGAAGCGCCCCCAGGGCTCGTCCTCGGCGCGGTCCAGCCGCCAGATGCCATAGGCGATGGCCAGGGTGGGCGAGAGCGCGCGCGCGCCGAGCTCTTCGAAAGACAGGGTGCCCATCGCCGATCGGTCGGGGTAGTTGCGGACGTAGGCGTAGAGATTGGCCTGCCAGCCACGCCGCAGATTGCCTCCCGAGATGAACACCAGGGAGTCAGAGCGCGAGTAGCCGGCCATGAACGAGCGGATGTCTCCTTCATTCCAGGCCTCCTGCTGAAAGGCGATCACGGCGAGAACAGCTGCTTCGATCTCGGCCGCGCCGGGTACGGGCTCTGCGGCCGGGGGCGGATAGGACCCACCCGATGTATCCTCGGCCACCACCGGAGCGGGGGCTCCACAGGCCATCAGGAGACAGATACTCAGCAAGAACGCACCGTGCACGACGGCACCCATCGGGAGGCGAAAACGCAGGGGCTGACACATGACGGTAGGCAGAAAAGAGACCGGCTAAGACTACGCCCGACAAGCAGCATAGGCCAAGCCATTTCCCGCACAGAGGGCACCGATTCTATCCCTGGTTCGCGAAGTTCTGCCCTTGCGGCACCTGCTAGGCGACCGTAGTTTCAGCCCCCGTCCGGCTCACGTTCTGCGTGCTAGCCAGTCAGATTGGTTTCCGTTTCTCCGCATGCCGGACCCTATCGCCGCGTTTCGCTACACCTCCTGAGTCTTCGTCCGCTCCCTGCTGGCCCCGCACGCGCGGATGCTGGCCGGGGTTTGTTGTGTAGCTGTCCCCCGATCCGTGCGCGTTTCTCCGGCCTCTGAGCCCCTCCGCCTGCTGGCGCTGCTTGGCAGCGTCGCCGTGCTGGGTTTTCTCTGGCTGGTCCTCCACGCCCACTCGGCCGCCGCCAATGAGGCCCCGTGGCCGCGTGTCTTCACGACTGCGGTGGCGGACACGGATAGCGTCGCCGTACCGAATGTGGCCGATTCGCTGCGTGCAGACAGCCTCGGCGCGCTGGCAAGCGATACGACTGAAACCGACACCACACGGCGGGCGCGGCTGTATTTCCCTGCACCGCGGCGCGAGGGCATCGGCGCTCCCCTCGTAGACCGCAATACCCGCCCCTACCAGTTCGACCTGGGGGCCTACTGGCGGCGCGAAGTCCTGCTGGATTCGACGGACTTCCGGTATACCGTAACCGAGCAAGTAGCGGGGCAGGACGTCCGTGTGCCAGTGGAGACGGACCTGCCGACCTACCGCGACCTGCGCCTCCGCTCGTCGGTGACAGAGGGCTTCCGCGAGTTGGCCGCCCGGCGCAGCCAGCAACGCAGGCGCGGGGGCCTCGGCATCACCATCGACATTCCCGGCGGAAGCCAGAGCACGTTCTCCACCATCTTTGGGAAGAACGAGGTGGACCTGCGCGTCAACGGACAGGCCAACATTGACCTCGGCTTTGACTACCAGACGAACGAACTCGATCAGGCCGTGACAGGGCGTTCGGGCTCGCTCAACCCGGACTTCGGCCAGGAATTGTCCCTCGGTATCACGGGCACCATCGGCGACAAGCTGCGCATCAACGTCAACTACGACACGCAGAACCAGTTCGACTTCGAGAACCAGGTCTCACTCGTCTATGAGGGCTACGCCGACGACATCATCCAGCGCGTTGAGGCGGGCAACGTCTTTCTCCAGACGCCGAGTGAACTGATCCGAGGTGGACAGCGGCTCTTCGGCCTACGGACGGATCTGCAGTTCGGCGGCCTCAACGTCACGGCCGTGGCAAGCCAGCAGGATGCTGAGAGCGATGCGCTCGTTATCGAAGGCGGGAGCCAGACCACCACCTTCGACATCCAGCCCTACGAGTACGAGAACAACACGCACTTTTTCCTCGCCTATCACTTCTACAACTGGTGGGACCGCGGGCACAGCAACCCCACCAGCCGCACCATCAATGCTGATTTGCAGCGCATCACGGGCGTCGAGGTGTGGCTGCATGACAACGCCGCCATCAACGGCACAACGGCAGGCGGGGGTGTAGGAGGCGCCCCGGGCGCTGAGACGATCAGCTACGCCACGGCCCTCGTGGATCTCGCCGAGCCAGGCCCAGGCAACACGATCCTGAATGCGCCGCAGGAGGGCGTCCTCGCAGGCGGTGAAGCCTACCTCGCTGCGCTCGGCTCCGGAGCCCCACTCCCCGACTCTACGCTTGACCAGTACTCCACCCAGGAGCTCGCTCTCCTGCGCGACTCCTCCAGCACCGTCAACCTCGAGGCCGACTTCGGCCTAGGGCAAGGCGATTCCGAGACGCGCGCTTTCCGCAAGCTGGAAGAGGGCGTGGATTACACCTTAGACGAGTACCTCGGCTACGTCTCGCTCCGCCGGGCTCTGACAGAGAATGAAGTCATCGCCGTCTCGTACCAGTACCTCCGCGCGGATGGGAGTGTCGTTACGGTGGGCGACTTCGGCCAGGGCTCGACCTCCGGCTCCACCAACGGCGACCGCATCATCCTCAAGCTGCTCCGCGGCAACACACCGACGCCCAGCGATGCCTCGTGGGCGCTTACGATGCGCAACATCTACCGCGTGGGGGGACGAAGCTTGCAGGCCGACGCCTTCGAGTTGAACCTCTTCTACGAACCCAACGGCAGCACGCCCCAGACGACCCTCCCT
>JABDIZ010000125.1 GCA_013003465.1 Rhodothermaceae bacterium | reverse complement strand
ACCTAGGAGCTTGGCTGGTGGTGCTGCTGGTCGTCGTAGGGGTCACTCTCGGGGGGTGCAACGACGAGGGCGATCGTGAGCTTCGGCTTAACGACCGCGACTATCTGCGTCCAGGAGACACGGTCCTTGTCGACTCGGCAGGGCGTGGGCTCGGAGGAGCGGTCGTCGTTGAGGATGAAGACGGGCGCCTTGCTGTCGTCTTCGCGCAGGATCGGAGCGTATTCCATCCTGATTCCAGCCGCGTTGTACTCGACTCACTCGGGCGCGGCGGCCCGTATCCCGGAACGCTCAAGGACTTCGAATGCCTGTTCCCGCCGGATGATCGGCTGGCCCCAGCTGTCTTCGACCCGCCTCCCGAACCTGAGAGTCCCGGCGATTTTACGGACGACTTCCTTGACGCGTTGCGCCAATATTGGCTGCGGCAGTACGCGTCTCAGCAGCACTACGTCCTCGTCACCGAAGAGATCGCGGAGGGAGATACCACAACCGTCGTTCGCCTGTTCGATGGAGTTGGTAGGCTCTTGGGCGAGCATCGCACCGCTGGGGCGTTCAAGCAGGCACTCCCGAATCCGCTAGCAGGCGACAAGACTATTCTCACAACGCGTGCGGGTCGCCTCCGGTATGCCCTCTTCGACTTCGTCACGGGCGAGAAGCTGGGGGAATCGGGTCCGGGTACGGACTTCGATGAGGGCATCGACATCGTGGACGTGGAGGTGTTTGGCAATCGGCTCATTGTTCTTGAGCGAGACCGGGGAACCACACAAGTCCGCATGCGCATCCTGGGCCTCGATGGCGTCGAGTTCTTCGTCATTCTCATTCCGGGTGAGTTCCTCCGCGCGGTTCACAACGGCTCGGCGCTCAAGTTCATCGCCACGATCGACACGAGCCGAACGCCGCCTAGCATCTACACGGACCTCATCGATATCGTCGGGGGGCAGCGACTCTCCGGTCCTGCGACTCCAGGCGGTTTCGCTAGCAACCCCGTGACAGGAGACTCGGTCCACATCCAGCATGACCGTGTTCGGGTGCCCGGTACGAATCAGGAGCTTGATCGCTTCGTCGCGGTTGTGCGGAACTCCGGCATCAACCAGACCGAGGTACGGGTTATCGACGCGGCGGGCAATGTCATTGCCCCGCTTGTGTTGAGTGGGCAGCCCTGGCTGAAGCCGGGCGCCATTCGCCCCCTGGGCAACTGCAAGCTGCTCGTGCAGAATGTCAATGGCAACACGGAGGCTACGCTGATTGATCTTGTCACGGGCCGTCGCATCAGCCTGACGCCGCTCATGGGGGCATTCGTACGAACGCAGGGCAACGTCCCTGGTCCGATTCAGGTGCGGACGCGGAACGAGACGAGGGCTATTGCTCTGGCCGGATGCTGAGCCTCGCTACCCATCGTTGGGCTACGATGTGGGACCAGGGTGCTCCTCGTAGCGGTACTGCTGGAGCAGCGCCGGATCGGTCGTCTCCGCGAAGACCTCGCCGCAGGACGAGCACCGGAACGAGACGCGCGCAGGCGTGGCCGTCACGCCCGCCACAAAGGGCAGCACGCCGGGAAAACTGTAGTGCCGCTCCACGACCACGTCCGGGTGGTGGATGTCGTTGCCGCACGAACATTCGGCTTCGGTGTCGAGGTAGTGGATGGGGCCGGACGCTGTCGGCGTCGCTTCGCCCGAGACCACGACGGCATGCTCTTGGTCAGTCTCCATCTGCGCGCGCTCGCGGAGGCGCTGCACGTTGGCTGCGATCAGCGCCGCCTCGTCCTCCTGTTCGGTGGCCGCCCGGCGCGCGAGATAGTCATCGAGCGACCAGGGGCCGCTGCCCCAGAGCGTAAAGAGCACCAGCAGGAAGAGCACCATCGCGGCGAGTTCGAACGACTGGTCGCCGCCGAGCAGCCCTTCGGTGCCGTGGACGAAGACGACCGCGCCGAGCAGGATCGGCACCTGCACGAGCGCCGCGATCCGCGTGAGCAGGCCGACGGTCAGGAGCAGCCCGCCGCCGAGGTGGGCGAGGGCCACGTAGTGCAGCAGCGTGCCCGAGACGAGAAAGCCGGGCCCCGCCTCCGGCATGAGCGCGAAGTAGGCCTCCGAGTTCGTCAGGAAGTAGAGGCCGCGCACGAACAGCCCGATGCCGAGGTAGATGCGTACGAGGTCGAGGGCTTCGGCGCGGTGGGCGTCGAGCCAGGTCTGCCAGCGAGCGAGCGGTTCCATAGCCGTGGTGGATGGGATGCAACAAGGGGAGGCCATCCTCCGGTAGGGCCTTGTCCTTGTAGGGATTACGCAAGTCGGGGTTTCCTCGCGCAGCGTCGCTAGCTTCTCGTATGCTGCCTGTTTCGCCCCAATTGACCGAATTGTGACCCGTCGAGAAAAGGCGCAGGCGGTACTCGTCCGCCTGCGCGCCCGCATCCCGCGCCCGGAAACTGAACTGGGCTACCGCACCGAGTTCGAACTGCTCGTCGCCGTGATCCTTTCGGCGCAGTGCACCGACGCCCGCGTCAATCTGGTCACGCCTGCACTGTTCGAGGCGTACCCGACGCCCGAGGCGATGGCCAAGGCCTCAGTGGAGGAGATCTTCCCCTACATCCGCTCGGTTTCGTATCCGAACAACAAGGCGAAGGCGCTCGCTGCCACGTCGCGCATGCTCGTGGACGAGTTCGGCGGCCAGGTACCGGACACGCACGCCCAACTGACGCGCCTCAAAGGCGTCGGGCGCAAGACAGCCAACGTGATCATGGCCGTGGCCTTCGATGAGCCTGCCATCGCCGTGGACACGCACGTCTTCCGCGTCGCCAACCGCATTGGGCTGGTCAAGGACGCCCTGGCGCCGCGTGCAGTGGAAGACGGCTTGCAGCGCGTGATTCCGAAGGACGACTGGGGCGAGGCGCATCACCTGCTCATCCTGCACGGACGGTATACCTGCACGGCCCGCAGTCCGCAGTGCGACCGCTGCCCGCTCACCGAACTCTGCGACTACTTCGCCGCGCTCCAGAAGCTGCCCGCCCCGCTGGACGGCCTCGACCCGAAGCGAGGCCGCTACTTCGTCAAGACCACCGGCCGCTACCTCGACGAGCCGACGACGAAGGTGGACCGCCACGGCGTCGAGCAACTCGCCGATCCCGTCTCGGGCTCGATGAACCTCTTCGACGCCCGCACCGGGCAGACGACCAAGCGCGTCAAGGATTACCGTGTTTAAAAAGACGAAGTGGGAAGGGTGAGGTCAGAAAGCCCGGCCCGCCTTTTCTCACGTTCTGCTTCACCCTTCTCACGTCCCCGCCATGAAGCTGCTTCAGGACTTTAAGAAGTTTGCCCTCCGCGGCAACCTCGTGGACCTCGCCATCGGCTTCACCGTCGGCGCAGCCTTTTCGACGGTCGCCAAGTCGCTCGTTGAGGACCTCATCATGCCGCCGCTCGGGCTGGTCCTCGGGCGCACCGACTTTTCAGACTACTACCTGCTCCTCAGGGATGGCCCCGAGGTGCCCGGCCCGTACCCGACGCGCGAAGCGGCCGAAGCGGCCGGGGCGGTCCTGCTCGACTACGGGGTGTTTCTCACCAACCTGTTCACCTTTTTGATCGTGGCGCTCGCCATGTTCGCCGTCGTGCGTATGGTGACGAAAGCGAGCGACGCGTTGCAGGACGAGTTCGGGGCGGACGACGACACGTCGGAGACCACGCCGGACACCAAGAAGTGCGCGTACTGCCGCGAGGTAGTGCCCTACAAGGCGAGCCGCTGCCCGCACTGCACCTCGTTCCTGGGCACCGACGGCGGCCCGCTTCAGCCCGACGACCGCCTCACGCCGAAGGAGCCTGCGCGGACGGCGTAACTTTGAGGATCTGCTCTTGCGTCATCTGGCCTCGTTCCCCGTGCACAAGCACCTCCTCCTCATCCTCGACGGGTACGGCATCGCCGAAGACCCGTCCGTTTCCGCCATCGAGGCGGCGCACAAGCCGTTCCTCGACGAGTTGTTCGCTGCCCATCCACACTCGACGCTTGAGGCGTCGGGGCGCGCCGTGGGGCTGCCGCGCGGCCTGATGGGCAACTCCGAGGTCGGCCACATGAACCTGGGCGCCGGGCGCATCGTGGATCAGGAGATCACGCGCATCGACAAGGCCATCGAGGACGGGCCGTTCTTCGAGAACGAGGTGCTCGTCGGCGCGGCGCGGCACGCGAAGGAGAGCGGCACGACGCTGCATCTGCTCGGCCTTGTCTCCGACGGCGGCGTGCATTCGAGCCTGGAGCACCTGCTCGCCTTGCTGGACCTCGCGAAGCGCGAAGGGTTGGGGCCCGAGCAGGTCGTCGTTCACGTCTTCACCGACGGGCGTGATACGGACCCCCACGGCGGCGCGGGCTACGTCCGGCAGGTACAAGCCGCGATGGACCGGCTCGGGGTGGGGCAGATCGGCTCCATCGTAGGGCGCTACTGGGCGATGGATCGCGACAACCGCTGGCCGCGCATCGAGAAGGCCTACCGGCTGCTTACGCAGGGCGCGGGTGCAGCCCTCGGCAATCCCACGGCAGCGCTGGAGGCGAGCTATGCCGCCGACATCACCGACGAGTTCGTGGAGCCCGTCGCGATCACCGGGACGCCGCGCGTGCGAGACGGCGATGCCGTCGTCTTCTTCAATTTCCGGGCGGATCGGGCTCGTCAGATCACGCGAGCGTTCACCGATGAAGCGTTCGACGGCTTCGACCGAGACAAACGACTCGCCCTCCACTACGCCACCTTCACGCCCTACCACAAAGATTTCGAGTTGCCCGTTGCCTTTCCCAAAGTGGACCTCAGCGACACGCTCGGCGAGGTGGTGAGCCGAGCAGGCCTGACGCAGCTTCGCGCGGCCGAGACGGAGAAGTACCCGCACGTCACCTTTTTCTTCAACGGTGGACGCGAGGTGCAGTACGAGGGTGAAGATCGCATCCTCGTGCCGAGTCCCAAGGTGGCGACCTACGACTTGCAGCCCGAGATGAGTGCGCCCGAACTGGCCGCACGGGTCGCACAGCACCTCCACGAGCACCGTCCCGATCTCGTTATCCTCAACTTCGCCAACCCCGACATGGTGGGGCACACCGGTGTCTTCGAGGCAGCCGTTAAGGCCGTGGAAGCAGCCGACGCGGGGGCCAAGGTCGTCGTCGGAGCCGCACTGGCCGAGGGCTATACGGTCGAGGTCATCGCCGACCACGGCAACGCCGACAAGATGCGCAACCCAGACGGCTCGCCCAACACGGCGCACACGACCGCGCTCGTGCCGCACCTGCTCATCCGCGACGGCTTCGAGGGCCCCATCAAGCCGGGCAAACTTGGCGACATTGCGCCGACCATCCTGACGCTGATGGGCCTCGCCATCCCCGCTGCCATGACCGGCGAAGTGCTGGTTGAATCGGCTGCCGTCGCTGCCTGATTCCCTCCGCCGATGGGCTTCGACACTGTCTTTCAATTCGAGATTCCGTACTGGCACCCGCTGGCGGTGCACTTTCCGCTTGTGCTGCTGAGTCTGGCGACCGCGACGGCGGGAGCGTACGCACTGCGCGGAACGGCGGTCTGGCGGATCGCAACGGTGCTCCTGTTGCTCCTCGGCGCGCCGACCGCGTACTGGGCGGCCGAAACTGGTGAGACGCTCGAAGAAGCCGTCGAAGGCGAGCCGATGGTAGACCAACTGGTCGAGTACCACGAGGCGGCAGCGCACTGGACGGTGCGCGTGAGCGGGTTGGCACTGCTGGTCGCCCTCGGGGCAACGCTCTGGTGGCGTCGTTGGCAGAAAACTCACGTGGTCGCCGATGCGGGAGGCGTCCCACAACGGGAGCCCTGGGGTCTGCGCCTCGCCGTACTCGTGCCGGTGCTCCTTGCCGCGGCACTCGTCGCCTACACCGGGCATGTGGGCGGCATCATGGTCTGGGGCGTGCCGGGGTAGGCGTTGGGCACTGGGCCTTTGCCCAGTGCCCAGACTGTCGAGAAACCATCAATACGCCGCGTGTGGTGGGTTAGGGGCGAAACCGGGCGGCGGCTATCTTGTTGGACGAAGCGCCCGAGCGAGCGTCGCCGCAGAGGCCTCCTACGGCATTTCCTTTGATGGACCGAACCGACTCCCTTCGCCATGAGCACGCGCTGTCGGCGCGCGAGCGCGAGATCCTGCGTCTCGTGGTGCAGCGGTTTATCCATACGGCCGCGCCGGTCGGGTCCAAGACCCTCGCCGACGAAGCGGAACTCGACCTGTCCAGCGCCTCGATCCGCAACACGATGAGCACGCTGGAGGCGCAGGGCTTCCTGGGCCATCCGCACACCTCAGCCGGACGCGTCCCCACTGAGCAGGGCTACCGCCTCTACGTAGACGAACTGATGGACGTGAGCGGCCTCACGCCCACCGAAGCCACGCTGCTTCGCCACGGCGTCGAGCGGCGCCTGGGCGACCTCAACGCCGTGGCGCGCGAGACAAGCCGCCTGCTCGGCCGTCTGACGCAGCTCCTCGGCGTCGTGCTGGCCCCGCGCCTGGCAACCGGCGTGCTCGAACGGCTCGACGTGGTTCCGCTCTCGTCCACGCGCGTCATGTTCATCCTCACCGTACGCGGCGGCCTGGCCCGCACGGTCATCGCTGAGATGGACAGCGAAGTGCCCGCTCACGGGCTCGATCCCATCGTGCAGCGGCTCAACGAGCGTCTGGCTGGGCTCACCCTGGATGAGATTCGTGCGACGGGCGCCGAGCGGCTGCAGGATCTGGATGCCGACGACCGGACCGGCATCGTCCGCATCGTCGTCCGCGACGCGACGGTGCTCTTTAGCGAAGCCGACGAAGCGCGTCGGGCCTCCGTGGGCGGCGCGCAGCATCTCGTGGGGCAGCCTGAGTTCCGCGAGCCCGAAGAAGTCAAGAACGTCGTCGAATTGGTCGAGAACGAGGCTGTGGTGGTGCATCTGCTGGAGCGCCCGGCCGTCTTCGATCCGGCTCACCCGGATCGGGCTGTCGTGCTCATCGGGCAGGAACTCGACGACGAGAGCGCGACCTACTCCGTGGTGAAGGCGCAGTACCATGTCGGCGAGAACACCGGCACCGTGGGCGTGATTGGCCCGACGCGCATGGACTACGCCCGCGCCGTCGCGCTCGTACAACACGTTGCCTCACTGCTCTCCCGCCCGGACGCCTGATTTTCCCCTTCTACCGTATGGAACCCACACCTTCCACGTCCCCCAATCCCGACAAGACCAAAGAACACGTGACCCAACAGATGGATCAGAACGAAGAGGCCGCCGAGGTGGCGCTGTCGGCCGTAGATGAATTGGCCGAGATGGCTCAGGCGAAGGCCGCCCTCGAAGCCGAGGTCAAGGACCTGAACGAGCAACTGCTTCGCCGGGCGGCCGAGTTCCAGAACTACCGCCGCCGCACGGACGCCGAACTCGGCACGTCGGTGAGCCGAGGCCGCGGCGAGGTTGTCCTCGCCCTGCTCGATGTGTACGACGACCTCCGCCGCTCGCTCGACGCTGCTGAGAAGACGGCCGAACAGGAACCACCGGGACCGGCCTACGACGCGCTGCACGAAGGCGTCGAACTGGTCTACAAAAAGTTCTCGGATATCCTCGCGCGCTTCGGCGTAGAGCCCATCGAGGCGGTGGGGCAGCCGTTCGATGAAGCGCTGCACGACGCCATGATGCAGCAGCCCGCGCCCGACGCCGAGACGGCTTCGGGCACGGTGCTTGCCGAGATCCAGCCCGGGTACCGCATGGGCGAGCGGGTGCTTCGGCACGCCCAGGTCGTCGTCGCGCAATAGCGACGGCGGTGCAACGCCTCGCCTCGCACTCCCGTAGCACATCCCCGCTTCACCCGCCTGGGCGCGCAAACGCGTACCTTCCGAGCCGGGTGCGGCGGTCCCCTTTTTCAGTCCCCCAACCTGAGCCGACTGGCACCCCGCCATGACTACCGACACCACCATGCGGGATTATTACGACGTGCTGGGCGTGGCCCGCACGGCGACGGCCGATGACATCAAGAAGGCCTATCGAAAGAAGGCCATGGAGAATCACCCGGATCGCAATCCGGGCGATGCCGAGGCCGAAGCGCGCTTCAAAGAGGCTGCCGAGGCCTACGAGGTGCTCTCCAATCCCGACAAGCGCGCGCGCTACGACCGCTTCGGTCGCGCCGGGCTCGGCGGTCCAGGCGCCGGTCCTGGTGGACCCGGCTTCACCGACATCTCGGACATCTTTTCCGCTTTCTCCGACATCTTCGGCGGCAATGGCGGGGGTGGCTTCGAGGATGTCTTCGGCCGCACGCGTGGCCGTCGACGCGGACAAGGGCGGCCGGGCTCCGACCTGCGGGTCCGCCTCTCGCTCACGCTCGAAGAGATCGCCGAAGGCGTCGAGCGACAGCTCAAGGTGCGCAAGTTTACCACCTGCGATCACTGCAAGGGCATTGGCGCCGAGGGGGGACCCGAAGGCTACGAGACGTGCTCGACCTGTAACGGCTCCGGGGAGTTTCGTCAGGTGTCGAATTCGTTCTTTGGCCAGTTCGTCAACGTGCAGCCGTGCCCGACCTGTGAGGGCGAAGGCCGCGTGATCACAGACAAGTGCAGCGTGTGTGAGGGCGAGGGCCGCATCAAGGGCGAGGAGACGATCTCCGTTGAGATTCCGGCCGGGGTGGGGCAGGGGCACTACCTCCAGATTCGCGGCGCAGGCAACGCCGGTCAACGCGGCGGACCGACCGGCAGTTTGCGTGTCGAGATCGAAGAGGCGCCGCACGAACACTTCACCCGCGACGGCCTCGACATTTTCCACGACCTCTACCTCTCGTTCCCGGACGCCGCGCTCGGCACCGAGGTCGAAGTGCCCACGCTGAAGGGACGGGCCAAGCTCCAGATCGACCCCGGCATCCAGGGCGGGCGTGTCCTGCGGATGCGGGGCCGGGGTGTCCCCGAACTCGGTGGCGGCTCCCGCCGGGGGGATCAGATGGTGCGCGTCCACGTCTGGACGCCGACCGACCTGACCGCCGACCAGCAAGTCCTCCTCGAACAACTGCGTGGCGACGAGGCATTCCGGCCTCGGCCCGAAGACCAGACGCGCGGCGGCAAGTCCTTCTTCAGCCGCGTCAAGGACGTGTTTTCGTAGTTCCCGCATCTCTCTTGGAACCCTGACCGACTGGGCGGCGATAGGACGGCATTCGTTCTGTGTGGCCCGGTCGTTGTTTTGGCGCTCTCTCCCGATCTTCCTCCCGTCGATTTTCAGGCCGAGCCGGTACCGGAGGAGCCCGCCGTTGAGGGTGAGGCACTCCGGGAGGCCATGCGGCGTATCGCCTCGCCTGTCGTCATCGTGACCGTCGAGACGCCCGAGGGGCCACGTGGGGCCACCATCGGGTCGTTCACGAGTGTCTCGCTGGAGCCGCCGCTGGTGTCGTTCAACGTGACGCGCGAGACACAACTGCACCAGGCGCTCAACCACGCCGACCGCTTCGCCGTGCACTTGCTCGCCGCCGAGCACGCCGATCTCGCTACGCACTTTGCCCTCCCCGACCTCAGTAGCGCCGCGCAGTTCGATTCGGTTGAGCACGCGCGGTTCGCGGACGGTCGGGCTCCCCACGTGGCAGGTACTCTGGGCATTTTGTTGTGTCGCACCGAATCGCGGTTCGCAGCAGGGGACCACTCGATCTTCGTGGGGCGCGTTAATGGCGTAGAGGTAGGGCTCGACGGAACCCCGCTGCTCTACTACGCCCGCTCCTACCGTGATGTGGGTGAGGAGGTTTGAGGGGAGAGATGAGAAGTTGGACGTGAGACAAGGGCCCGTCTCTGTTGTCCTCCTTCTACCTTCCCTCTTCTAACCTCTCCCCCCCGTAGGCACCCACGCCGAACAGGGCGAAGTCATAGCGGGCCGGGTCGTCGGGGCAGAAAGCCCGGCAGAGGGCGGTGAGTTCGTGCACCGCTTTCCAGTCGTCCTGGCGGCGGGTGAGTAGTCCGAGGCGGCGCGCCTGGCGCCCCGTATGCACATCGAGGGGGAGGACGAGTTGGGCAGGGGAGACGCTGTTCCAGAGGCCGAGGTCCACGGGGCCGGAGCGGACCATCCAGCGAGCGTACATCGCTAGGCGTTTGCAGGCGCTTCCCGTAGAGGGGCGGGCGAAGTGCTTGGTGCGCATCGGTGCCTCGGGCGTGATCGTCAGCAGGGTATCCGAAAACCCCTGAATGGCTGGGCCGATATCGGGCGCGCCAGCAGGCAGGTGCGTGGCGAAGAGCGCTTCGAGCGAGTCGTAGGCGTAGAGCGTGGCCTGGAGGGCGCAGGTGAGGGCGAAGGCGTCGGCGGGTTGAAACGTGCGGTGCTTGAATCCAGCCAAGCGGGCCTCATCACGGGCGGGGCGAAAGTCGCGGACGAAGCGGTAGGGCCGGTAGTCCATCCGTTCGACCAATTCTGCCAGCTTGCTATTAATGATGCTGCGGCGTCCCCACGCGAGCAGGGCCGCGAACAGCCCGATCACTTCCTGATCGCGCGGATCGTCGAAGGCGTGGGGAAAGGCAATCGGATCGTCGGCAATGAAGGCCGGGCGCTCGTAGCGCGCGACGAGGTTATCAAGTGTCGCCTGGAGAGAGGGGGGCATCGCGTAGAAAAGGGCCGCCCTCGTCCGAGAGCGACCCTGCGAATCACGTGGGGAGAGCTTCAGCCCTCGGCGTTCGGGTCATCAGCCGCTTCATCGTCGCGTTCCACGACGAGCGTTACATCGGTCACGAGGGCGGCGACGGCACCAAGGGCGGCGAGGACCGGCGAGACGAGTACAGCGGCGGCCCCGGCGCCTACGCCAACGGTCATCGGCAGTTCGAAGAGCACACGCTCATCCTTCTTGATCACGATGCGGCGGACGTTGCCCTCCTCGATCAGTTCGCGAACCTTGTCGACGAGCTGGTTACCGGCCAGCTTGATTTCTTGGATGGCCTCGGTGGCTTTCGCGCGGGCGGCATCGGCAGTGTTGTTAGCCATAACAGAATGAAGGGATGGAGGAGCGGAAAGGGGAGGAGGGACCGTGGCCTCAGCCACCAAGCAGGCACGGCCCAGCGCCCTGATGGTTCCGTGCCGGGAGGAGCCAACTGGAACAATAGAGCCGGTCGGGTTACGAAATGAACCAGCCGCGGTTGCAGCCGGAGTGGGGGCCAGGGGGTGTGTATTAATCGCAGGAATCAGGATTAGCCCCACGCAGCGGTGCAGAAACGCGACAATTGAAGCCGAGCGGGCGGGAATAGGGGCCGTATCGGACAGGGGGGGCGATTGGCAGGCCGGTCGGCATCCGGTGTAGGCACGGGGGATGCTTATGAGACCCCCGAACCACGGCGGCCCCGTAAGGCCGTTCGCGTTCCCGCCCTCACACTAGCGGGAGCACTCACTACCCCCGGGGCGCTCCCGCGACCCCTGAACACACCCTACCCACTCCATAACTCCTAGAGGTATCACTCATGGGTCAGCAACAACTCCTCCTCCTCGTCCTCGGTATCGTGATCGTCGGCCTCGCCGTCGTCGTCGGTATCCAGGCGTTTGGCGAGAACCAGAAGAAGGCCAACGCCGACGCGCTCGTCAACGACGGCGTCCGCATCGCTTCCGATGCCCAGGCATGGGCCCTCAAGCCGCAGGCCTTCGGTGGGCCCGCTGCAGGTGAAGATGTCGGCGACGCGACGTTCCAGGACCTTGGCTACGAAGCCTCGGCTACGGACGTGTACTCGAACCTGAACGGCATCTTCCAGCTCTCCTCCGCAGCGGCTCAGCTCACCATCGATGGATGCAGCGCTCCTGCTTCGGGCCTGGAGAACACCGTGCAGATCGTCGTGACCGGCACGGCTCCCGAGGACATCGCGACGACGGTCGACACGGCCACCTGCTCGTTCTCGTAAGTCCATGTCAAGCCCCAGTCATTCTCTGACTGCGGTGTGATCTTGGCGGCACCCTCGTCGGGCCTCGTGCTCGGCGGGGGTGCCGTCTTTTTGAGCCCCCGCCTCCGCTCCGCCATGACGCTCAATACCCCACTGTATCCCGTCGCTTCGGCTGGTCTGATCCAGCGCTGGTGGTCCGTGGGTCTGTCTGAACTGGCGTATGCGCATGCCGTACCGGCTGCAACCCTGACATGGGGGCTCGTCGCCGTCTTTTTGGTAGGGATGCCGGTCGCGGACAGCCTGCCTTTCATCGGGACGTATGATTCGCAGCGGCTCTGCGAGATCGCGCTGTTTCTGTGGGCTGCAGGACTCATGATGCTGTCCGAGGAGCGGGCGCACGGGGGGCGCCTGTTCCAGGCGTTGCCCCGGAGGGCTCATTGGGGCCTTGGACTTGTTTTCGCGCTCGGAGTGGCCTCGGCACTGCTGGCTCCGCGCCCACGCTATGCCCTGCTCGAAGTCAGTTCCTTCTTGTTGATGGGCGTGCTGGCGGTGCATTTGGCCAGTTTCTTCCAGCGGCATCGAACGGAGCCTCTTCGCTTGGTGAAGCCGGTACTGGTGCTCGGCACTATGGCCTACCTCACCGTGTTTCTCGTCGGGCATGCGCAGGCGCTTGTGGTAGGGGGTTCCCTGTGGCCGCGCGCCCTACCGGGCTTCGCACACGTCCGCATGTTCAATCAGTGGCAGGTGTGGGTCATGCCCCTGCTGATTGCCTTCGTAGCTCTAGCGCCCAAGAGGCGCGAGCGGTGGGGACTGCGGATACTCCTGGCCGGGATGGTGATGCTGCTGATCGCGTCGGGTGGGCGCGGGGCGACGCTTGCGCTGGTGGGCAGCAGCCTCTTGATCGGTGCGTTATACCGCCGTGCGGCGAGTGCCTGGCTACGCGAAGCCGCCCTCGCGGCCGGACTCGGCGGAGCGATGTATCTGTTGTTCTTTCGGGTACTGGCCTCTGGCAACCTGTCGGTCTTGGACCGGGCAGGGCTTGGGACGAGCGGCCGTGATTTGCTCTGGGCGAAAGCGCTCCACCTGATTGCTGAGCACCCGGTCTTCGGGTATGGGCCGATGCACTTCGCCTACGACCCCAGTCCATTGGCTGCCCATCCACACAACCTCGTGTTGCAATGGGCGACGGAATGGGGGCTTCCGGCCGCGATCATACTGCTGGGTCTTCTTGGGTGGGGTGGGGTGGCGTGGCTGCGCCGAACGCGGAGCGCTGTGTACCAGGGAGCGCCCGAGTCGCTCTGGCTCATGGGTTTGACCAGTGCGCTCAGCGCATCGCTGGCCAATGCCCTCGTAGATGGTAGTGTGATCGCCCCCCTCAGCCAGGTAGGTTGGGCCGTGCTGGGCGCGCTGTTGCTTGCGGCCTACAGCGGCATGGATTCCGGTCAGCGCCCCCCGTCCACTGCCCTCAAGGCAGGCGCTAATTCAAAGCTGGGCTGGATGGGTCGGCTGGTCGTCGCCGCGGCAGCGCTTGTGATGGTCACCAACATGAGCCTCGATGTACCGACCCTGCATCGACGAGATTACGACTACCGGGCCGTACGATTCTCCCGAATGGCCCCGCTCCGGTTCTGGTCCCAGGGCCGTATTGCCGATGTGGAGGATCCTGCCGTGATCCGGCGTGTCGAGCAACTCGCACGCGAACTCGCTGCAGATCGCTGACAAACTGGAGCAGTGTAGGAGAAACGAGGAGATTGATACGAATTGGCAGTCTGCTTGTAGAAGAAAGGGGTCGAACGACAATCCGGGGTGATTCGGCACGAAACGAACCCCTCGACTTCCCTTCTACCCCATCAGCTTGAACCGTCATGGGCCAACAGCAGCTTCTTCTCATCGTCATCGGCATTGTCATCGTCGGTCTGGCTGTGCTTGGAGGCTTCGATGCCTTCAACCGCCACGTCCGGCAAGATGAGGCCGATGGTCTATTGGACCGCGGACTGTCGATTGCCACCCACGCGGTGCACTGGAAGACGGTAAACGATCCATTCAACGGCGGGAACCAGTCCTACGCCGAGCTGGCCGTAGATGGTTTGGATCGACTTGCTGTGGATGAGTCCACCATCCGAGGACAGTTTGCCATCACCAGTGCGACGGCCGACCAGATCGAAGTGACGGGCGTGAGCGACCGGTATCCTGAGGTGGGTATTCGCGTCTTCGTTACGGAGTATGTCATCGATTCGAGCTACGTCCGCTTCGATGGCTCCCTCTCCCTTTGAGCCGCCTTGGCTCAGACACGCTTAACCGCAGCACGGTGTCGCTTAGGATTGACAGGCCGTCCGCCGATACTCCGGCGGACGGCCGCGCTGTGTGGCCCTGTTCTGAACTTCGGCCTTTTCGCCACCTCCGCCAGTAACTATGAGCGAGTTCCGATTCGTCGGCGTTTCGTCCTCCGGGCAGTCTATCCAGGGGACGGTCTATGCGCCCAACAAGCGCTCGGCGCAGAAAAAAATTGGCAGCCTGGCCGAACAGCACCGCTTCCAGCTCCGCGAGCTGGAGCAGCGCATGATCTTCCAGTACAAGGTGCGCCACCCGAGCGGGAAGGTCATCAAGGGAGAGCAGAAGGCGTACTCGCGTGATGAGATTCAGGTGGCCCTGGAGCGGATGGGGATGGAGGTCGTCTCCGTTCAGAAGAAGCTGCTCAGCTTCAGCACCAAGCCTCCCACAGGCGACGTGATCATGTTCGTCCGGCTGGCGGCGAACTTGCTCTCAGAGAAAATGCCCTTCGCCGAGGTGCTCAACCTGCTCGTCGCGGACATCTCTTCGTCGTCGCTCCGGCAGGTCATCCGCGACATCAACTCGGACCTCAAGAGCGGCATGGAGGCCAAGGCGGCTTTCATGAAGCACCAGGACAAGCTCGGCAAGTTCACGGCCTACATGCTCGGCGTGGCGAGCCAGTCGGGCAACATGGCAGAGATCTACGAAGCCACCGCGCGCTTCCTCGAACGCAAGGACGAGTTCCGCAAGAGCGTCAAGTCGTCGCTCATCATGCCGGCCGTGACCATCCTGGCCACCATCGCCGTCTTCATCTGGTACGTGTGGTACATCGTGCCGCAGACCGCGGGCCTGTTCAAGAACTTCGACAGCATCGAGCTGCCGCCGCTCACGACGATGTCCATCGCGCTCTCCGAGTGGCTCGATGACAACATGCTCTGGCTCATTCTCGGGACGGTGCTCGTCATTGGCGGCGTGGTCATGTTCTTGCGCTCTCCCCGAGGCAAGTTCTTGGCGCACCAGTACATGATCCGGGTCCCCGTCATCGGGGGGTTGTTGCACAAGCTCAACATTGAGGTCTTCAGCCGCGTCTTCGCCATCTTGTACTCGGGAGCAGGCGATAACATCGAGGTCATCAAGGTGTCCGCCGAGGCCTGTGGCAACTCGTACATGGAGCACCAGATCAAGACGATCACCGTGCCGATGATGGTGGCCCAAGGCGCCGAACTGGTGAAGGCCATGGAAGCGTCCGGGGTCTTTACGCCCATGGCGCTAGCGCGCTACCGCTCGGGCTCCGAGACCGGCAACGTGCGCAAGAGCGCCCAGCAGATGGCCGACTACTACGAGAAGGAGACGACATTGAAGCTGGAGGTGGCCGTACAGACCATCCAGACGGTCGTGAGTCTGTTCATCGGCCTGATGGTCGCGTTCCTGACCGTGCTCTCTGCCGAAACCGCGCTGATCCGCCCATCGGCCAACGACTTCATGAACCCGGGTGGGTGAGCCTGCCCCCTGTCTGCCCTTTCAGCCCTGACCGCTCCCAATCATGTCGAACAGTCGCTTTTTCCGCCCTGTCGCTGATGCCGACGACGCTGCTCCGGCAGCGTCCGAGGCCGCCTCGGGCGCGGGTGATGGAGCAGCGAGTGCGCTCCCGGAAGCCGCCGTTGCGGGCAACGGGGCGGATGCTGGAGCCATCATACCGGCTACGCAGGCCCATGCGTACTCGCACGTGCAAGACCGGGTGGTGCAAGCCCTGCTGCGCAAGGGGAGTGTCGCACCGGAGCAGGTGCAGGCTGCCGAAGAACAGCGGCGCATCGAGCAGAGCAAGGTGCCGCTCTGGCGGGTACTGGCCGAACTCAACGTAGTCGACCGCGATATTGTCTACGAGCAAGCCGCGGTCACGTACGCCTTCCGTATTGCCCCCGTCAAGGAGCGCGAGCCGGAGGCCGATTTCGTCAAGACGGTCCTGGAATCGTTCTCCGAGGAACACCGCGAGAAGCTTCTCGAACTCCAGGTCGCCCCCTATGCCTACTCGCAGGATCAGCCGTCCGGCATCCTGAAACTGGTCTTCATCACCGAAGACCCGATGCGGCAGGACCTCCAGCGCACCATGCACGCGCTGGAGTTGGAGCGCTTCGAACTGTGCTATGCCCCCGCGGCCGTCGTCGCGGCCGTCCTGACGGAAGCCTTCCCGCGCAAGAACGAATTCCTCGAACGGATTCAGGAGAGTGCCGGGCCTGACTTCGACATCGGGATGAGCTTCGAGAGCGGCGAGAAGTCGCTGCTCGACGAGGATGCGCTGGAGGCCGAGATCTCCCGCTCGTCGCTCATCAACCTGGTGGAGGCGATCCTGGTGGAAGCCGTGCGCCTCGGCGCGTCCGACATCCACGTCTTCCCCAATCACCGCCGCAAGACCGAGATCCACCTCCGCATCGACGGCAAGCTGCAGCACTGGCACACCGAAGAGAAGGGGCACCCCGAGGCGCTCCTGGCCGTGCTCAAGGATGCTGCGGGCAACGTGGACCGCTTCGAGCGGGACCAGGCGCAGGACGGCTTTATCCAGCGCCGCGTGGACGACACGCTGATCCGTTACCGCGTCTCGGTGCTGCCCATCGCCACGGCCAACGCCGACATCCGCGCCGAGAGCATCGTCATTCGCGTGCTCGACGACCGCAAGGTGGTGACCGACCTGGCGAAGCTCGGTCTCCTCGAAGGCGCGCTCAAGCAGTTCGAGAAGGCCATCAGCCAGCCGCATGGCATGGTCATCCTGACCGGACCGACGGGCTCGGGTAAGTCGACGACGCTGGTGGCCTCGCTCAGCCAAGTCGTGAGCCCGGATGTGAACGTGCTGACGGTGGAGGACCCGGTGGAATACATCATCCCGGGGGTCCGGCAGATCAAGCTGAGCCACAAGCTGAGCCTGGAAGGCGCCCTGCGCTCCATCCTCCGTCACGACCCCGACATCGTGATGGTCGGTGAGATGCGTGACAAGGACACGGCGGAGCTGGCCATCAAGCTCGCCAACACGGGCCACCTCACCTTCTCGACGCTCCACACCAACGACGCGCCGAGCGCGGTGTCCCGTCTCTACAAGATGGGACTGGAGCCCTTTCTGATTGCCTACGCCATCAACCTGGTCGTCGCGCAGCGCCTCATCCGCACGCTCTGCCCCGACTGCAAGCAGGAAGACGGGCAGGCAGACAAGCTGCTGGCGAGCGAGCTGGGCTTCAGCGAGGAGGAAATCGCCACGACGACGTTCTACGAACCTGGGTCGAATCAATCCTGCCCGAGTTGCAAGGGCAGGGGCTACAAAGGCCGCCGGGCCGTGGCCGAGGCGCTGTACTTCTCACCGGCCATCCGCCAGGCCATCGTGGATGCGGGCGAGGTCATTGACGAGGACCACCTCCGGGAGATCGCCGAAGGCGAGGGGATGCTGACCCTCCAGGCGTCGGCCCGCGTGCTCGTGGGGATGGGCGAGACCGGCCTGACCGAGATGATGCGCGTGACGGCCACCGAGGACTGAGGGCCCGAATGGAACGCCAGCGTGTCAGCGCGTGCGGGTCCCCGGAACGAACAGGAAAAGATGTCCGCCCCCTCGAAATGTGGGCGTTTCGTTTGGCCCGCCTGCCGGGGGGCTTGGAACCGAGAGAGCGGGCTAACGGCCCTGTCAAACGGGCTAGGCGTGGAGTGAGAGCTACAAACTCAGCGGGGATAGCGAAGAGGCCTCAGCGTCGGCCAGCACGGTACGATCCCGGCATCTGGGCTCATCGATTCCAGGCACTTCGCCTCCCTAAGAACAACGCCCTGCCATGCCTCAGACGCTACTCGCGCTACTCGC
>JABDIZ010000123.1 GCA_013003465.1 Rhodothermaceae bacterium | reverse complement strand
CGCGGTCACAGCCGTTCGGAACCCGCGCATCGGAACCCGCTGACTGGCTTAATAGAGCGCCTCGCGCAGTAGCTCGGCCATGCGTTGCTGCGTAGGCGGGCCTTCATTGACAAGAATGCGGCTCTTCTGCATCACAACCTCGAGCTCCTCGTCCCCTGGCCCCATGATGCCCGCCATGCAGCCGTGGACCTGGAACGGTTCATACAGAGCATCTTCGGAGCGATAGTCCTTGTTATGGCGCTCGATGGTCACCGGCCAGCTCTGTTCTCCGGCCTCTGCACGTAGATCGAAGCGCATCCGGAGCGCTACATTCTCCTCGGCGTCGATCCAGAGCCGTGCCGTCCGAAGCGTGTACTGCGGCCCCTCGGCTGGCTGATCGAGCTCGATATCATTCAGGCTATCCGCCTGAATCAGGAAGGTGCGCCGCCCGTCGAGGGTCACCTCGCCGGCATAGCGTGCGCGCTCGGCAAAAAGCTCCATATCGGCCAACTGGTCGAGGGCGTCTTCCCGCGTATCGAACGGGAGCCCCCCGGCTGCGTCGCGGAGCATGTCCGCGACCTCTCCTGAAAAGATTCCAGCGAGTGCCCCGGCCTGCCCCTCGGTGACGGGGGACCCCGCGGGCGCATCGGCCTCGCCGAGGACCTGCTGCAAGGCGCCGCCGAGCATCTCCAATGCGTCGGCCATCCCGCCAAGCACCTGCTCCGGGGGCGGCTGCCCCGTGGCCGCCGCCTCGCGGTCTGCGAGTTCGTCGGGCATCACCTGTCGGAATACAGGTTTTGCCGCGCCTTCCACCTTTTCGTAGTAGAGCACGACAGGGATGGGCGCGACAGAGGGCTTCTCCACGACGGTGTAGTTGTCCACGCCTGACACACGGCGTGCATACGCCGCGTCCAGGTCGGCGAGGATGCGCCGGGCGGCGGCTTCGTTGTCCTGGTCCCTCGGAGCGGGGACTTCCACGACCAGGCCCTCGGCGCGGCACCCGATAATCGGTTCGAGCGTCATCTCTATGGTGTAGTCCGAAGACCTTGTTTCGTCGGCTTGCTGCGCGACGTTGGCTACCCGAACGAAGAGGGTGTCCGGGGAGCCGTCCCCATAGACGGTAGAGTTGTAAACATTGCGCTCGTCCGCACGAAGGTCCAGGCGCTCGTCGTCCACGATCAGGTGTAGGTCTGGCTCATCGGGCACCCGGATCGTCACTTCCCCGATCTCGCCCGTAGACACCTTCACGACGACCCGATACGCGTTGGCAGCCAATGGGAGGACGGCATCCCTGCTCGTGTAGTCGTCGCCCTCCCCGTTCCGAATCTCAAGCGTGACCGGGGTCACCGTTGCGAAAAAAGCTTCCTGATTCGCGTGCCTAGCCACGACCTCAACAAAGACGTCGTCTAGTCCATTCCGGGCAGCATACGCCTGGTCTACTGCAGCCACGCCCCGGTCGCTGTTGAGTCCATCTTGGTCCAGTACGGATCTGATATGCCCTATGTGCTCAGGGGAACCTAGTACTTCCCCTGATGAGAGCCAAAAGTGGGCGCGGTCGTAAAAATCTACTTGTCGGGTTGCCACCGTCATGTTGTCGTCGTACTTGTTGCCCACGGTGGCAGCTGTCCCGCTCCGCGCCCCCCAGGCCAGACCGACGGCCTCCGCCGTCCCCTCAGCAATCCAACCTCGGACTTGCAGAGCATCAGGACCCTCTCCTGAGCCTTCGGTAGCAAAAAAGCCCGGACTGGCATAGCGGAGTTGTATCGCGTGGAAGAGCTCGTGTACGATGACACGCTCAGCCTCGCGGACGAAGGCATTCGAGACGTATATGCGCCGGTTATCAAGGTTGAAGCAAGCCACGCGACCGCGGCACAGATCCCTGTCGTGCTCATAAACAAGGGCGACGAAGTTGGGTGTGCCCTCGACATCTTCCGCGTCGGCATCTGGCGGGGCGAAGCCGTGGTCTTCTACTAGCCACCGGGTGGCGTTCCTCAGAGTTGTGCGCACCGGGGCGGTTAGCCCCGACTCCGATTCGTCGTCGCATTCCCGGGCGACCTGCTCATCCCCTCCTCCCATGCGTAGATCCTCGACGAGGCGATTGGTGCAGTACACCCGCCAGTCGTACGACTGAGCCGACGCTAGCGAGGAGGCTGGGAGGGTGGAGAGGGCTATGATGAGGAAGAACGCGCGCCATCCAGATAGAGTGGAGGTCGTTAATAGCACATAGGAAAACATGAAAGGATGAAGCGGTTTCATGGGGCATAGGGAGAGGTGCGCTGAAGAAGTACGTGGGCATGCCGCGACAGGCTCAGCGCGTGCTCATCCTGCTCTACTGAAAACCCATTGGGTAACTGCCATCGCACCGCCGACAACCCCAAGGATGCCCTACCTTTGCCCCGAAGCCGCCTGCTAACGGTCTCCTCTTATGCCTGCCTCGCCTGACGCCAGCGACGTAACCCGCCTCCTGGAAGCGCTCCAAGGCGACGAGTCTGCGCGCGATGAGGCGCGCGAGGTGCTCTACCGGCGCGTCTACGACGAACTCCGTCGGCTGGCCCGCCAACATCGCGCCCGCTGGCATGGCAACGACACGCTCAACACGACCGCGCTCGTGCATGAGGCCTACCTCAAGCTCGTCGGCGGCGAGCGCGATTACGCCAACCGGGCGCACTTCCTGGCCGTGGCCTCGAAGGCCATGCGCTACGTGCTCTACTCCTACGCCGAGCGGCAGGCCGCCCAGAAGCGCGGCGGTGGCACGCCCGATCTGCCCCTGGACGAGACGATTCTGGTGCCGCCGCACCGCGCCGAGGCCTTCGTCGCGCTCGAAGAGGCCCTGGCGCGGCTCGAAGCCGTGGACGCCCGTGCCGCCGAGGTCGTCGAGTGCCGGTTCTTCGGGGGGCTCGAGGTGGAGGAGACGGCGGATGCGCTCGGCGTCAGCCCCCGGACGGTGGCGCGGGACTGGTCGATGGCGCGCGCCTGGCTCTACGGCGAACTCAAACGTGATCTCCTGAGCGCGCCCATCTAGTCCTTCGGTGGCAGGTGCGATAGCCCTTTCCAGTGATAGAGAGCAGCCCTCTGCATCATGTCCCTCGATTACTGGTCCCGAGCCAAACCCCTCTTCGAGGCCGCGCGGCAACACCCTCCGGCTGACCGCGCGGCCTTTCTCGACGAGGCCTGTGCCGAGGATGCCACGCTGCGTGCCGAGGTCGAGCGGCTGCTGGCCCTCGACGACGAAGCCGACGGGTTCTTCGACACCCTCGGCGAGGCCATCCGGCGACCGGAGCCCGAGGCCGTGCCGCTGCCCGAGCGGGTCGGGCCGTGGCGAATCGTGCGCGAGGTGGGACGCGGAGGCATGGGGCGGGTGCTGCTTGGCGAGCGAGACGACGACCGGTTCGAGCAGCGCGTCGCAATCAAGGTGGTCGAGTCGGCGGCGCCGGGGCTTGTGGAGCGCTTCCGCCGCGAGCGCCGCATCCTGGCGCGGCTGGACCACCCGCACGTCGCGCGCCTGCTCGACGGGGGAGCGCTCCCCGATGGACGCCCGTACCTCGTCATGGAGTACGTAGAAGGGGAGCCGCTCACCCGTTACGCAGAGGAGAAGCAACTCTCGCTGGAGGAGCGCCTGCGGCTGTTCGGGGCCGTCTGTGACGTGGTGGCCTACGCGCACCGCAACTTGGTCGTTCACCGCGATCTCAAGCCCAGCAACATTCTCGTTTCGACCGAAGGCACCGTCAAGCTGCTCGACTTCGGCATCGCGCGCCTGCTCAGCGACGAGGAGGGCGACGCCCTCCTGACCGGCACCGAGCAACGGCTGCACACACCCGTCTATGCCGCACCGGAGCAGATTCGGGGCGAGCCCGTGACGACGGCAACGGATGTGTATGCCCTCGGGGTTGTGCTCTACGAACTGCTGACAAGCCACCGACCGTTCCACCCGCAAGGCCGCGACCGACGTGCCCTGGAGCGCGCGATCCTGAAGGACAAACCCACCGCGCCGAGCGCCGCCGTGGACCAGGAGCTTGGACGCCTGCGCCGCCGCCTCCGCGGTGACCTTGATCGGATCGTGCTTAAGGCGCTCCGAAAAGAGCCGGATCGGCGGTATGGCTCCGTCGGAGCCCTCGCCCGCGATGTGGAGCGGCACCTTGCGGGGTTGCCCGTCGAGGCACGCCCGGCCACGCTCGGGTACCGCTTTCGCTCCTTCGTCCGCCGTCATCGCACCGGCGTAGCCATGACGGCGGTAGCGGTCGGGCTGCTGGTCCTTTTCGGTACGCTCTACACGGTGCGGGTGACGGCTGAGCGGAACCGCGCCGAGGCGGCCGCGGCCCGCGCCGAGCGCGTGACGGGCGTCCTCACGGATCTGCTCGCCCAGGCCGAGGAATCCACGACGGACGCCGGGGTACTGCTCAGCCTGCTGGAACCCACCGTGGCGCGCGCCGACAGCGAACTCGCCGCCGACCCCGACGCCCGGGCCGCCGTGTTCTATACGCTCGGTCGCCTCTACAATCGGATCGGCCTACGCAATGAGGCGGACTCACTCCTGCGGCAGTCGCTAGCGCTGCGCCGTGTGCTCCACACCGATCCCCACCAAGACCTCGCGGCGACGCTCTACGCACTGGGCGTCCGCTTCATTCCCGTCGCCGACTCGGCACACGGCCTCGCGTATTTCCGCGACGCGGCCGGGATGCAGCGCGCGCTCTACGACGGAGACCAGCCCGCTCTGGCCTGGAGCCTGCTCCAGTGGGACCGTGTGCTCCCGCACGATCATCCCGAGAAGGGCCGCCGGTACGAGGAGGCCCTTGCGATGTTTGCGCGCCTGTATGGTCCGAGGAGTCCCGAGGTGGCCGAGGCCATTCATGAGTACTACGTGCTGGGTCTGGCGGCAGGCACGCCGGAAGACTACGAAGCGGCTTTCGCCGAGGCCCTCGCGATCTACCAGGAAAACGGGTTAGAACGCGACCCACGGACGCTCGCCGCGATGTACAACCTCGGCCTCCACTACGAGCGGCAAGGGGATTTTGATCGCGCCTTTCCGCTGTTCAGGCAAGCCATCCGGCTGGGGCAGGAGATCCATCCCCCCGGCTCGCCTTTCCTCAACACGATGATGGTCAACTACGGGGCCTCGTTACATGAACAGGGGCAGTTCGTGGAGGCCGACCGCGTGCTGCGGGACGCCGCCGAGCAGGCACGCCGCGCGCTGCCGGAAGGGGCGGCGGCCATCGGGCACAGCCATTACTGGCACGGGCGCAATCTGGTTGCCCTCGACCGGTCTGCCGAAGCGGTACCGGCGCTTCGCATCGCCGCGGCCAACTACCACGCTCGCACGGGCGAGAGCCCGCGCTATCACCGGGTGCAGACGGAACTCGGCTGGGCGCTCGTCCAACTTGGTCGCTTCGATGAGGCCGAGCGGTTGCTACTAGAGAGTGCCGATGCCTTACATGGTACGGC
>JABDIZ010000054.1 GCA_013003465.1 Rhodothermaceae bacterium | reverse complement strand
AGCTGCGTCGGCACGCTCAGGATGCCGTAGGCTTTCGAGTTCGGCTCGGCCACGATCCGCTCGGCGACCTCCCTCTGCATCATCACGACGGCGCGGCGGAGGTGCGCCCGCGCGTCGAGCAGGCTGAAGAGGATGGGAGAGGTGATGTAGTACGGCAGGTTGCCGACGACGGTCAACGGTTGAGGGTTCGCCGTTGAGGGTTGAGGGTTGAGGCGTTGGGCGAGGTCGGCCCAGTCCACATCGAGCACGTCCTGGTGTAGCAGGTGAAGGTCGGGGTGCGCGGCACGGAGGTGCGCGACCGCCTCATCGTCCACCTCGATGGCCGTCAGATCGGGATAGCGGGCGAGCAGGTGGCCGGTCAGCGCGCCCTCCCCTGGCCCGATCTCGATGACCGGCGATCCCGGTGGCGCTTCGACCGCGTCCACGATCTTGCGGATCACGTTCGGATCGACGAGAAAATGCTGGCCGAGGCGTTTCTTGGGGCGAACAGACATGCAGCCTATTTACCGCCTTCCGCCGTCCGGTGCCGAACGAGGCTCGCCCGCAAAGACGAAGGATTCGTGAAGGCGACGCAGCGCGCTTGCTCCTCCCCCTACGTCAGGTCTGTACCCTGGCCCTCACTCCGACGATCCCCTCATGCCTGAACCGGAAGCCTCGCTCAAGATCGGCGACCTCGCCCGGCGCACGGGCCTCACCGTCCGCACGCTCCATCACTACGACGCCCTCGGGCTGCTCATCCCCTCGGAGCGCACGGGCCACGGCCATCGCCGCTACTGCTCCGCCGACGTGGCGCGGCTCCAGCAGATCGTCTCGCTCCGCGCCGTCGGCCTTTCGCTCGGCGCCATCGGAGCGCTGCTGGACGACGAGGCCACCGATCCGCTCTACACCATTGAGGAACACCTCGACCGGTTGCGCGAACGAATCGCTCACGAGCAAAAGCTATGCGAGCGGCTGGAAGGGATCGCGGCGCACATCCGCTCGACCGGCACGGCGTCGGTCGAGGCCCTTCTCGACACCATCCGGTACACGACCATGATTGACCAACGCTATACCCCCGAACAGTTGGCGTACCTGAAGCAGCGCGCCGACGAGGTCGGCGAAGCACGCATTCAAGAAGTCCAGCAGGAGTGGACCGACCTCTTCGCCGCCTTCGACCAGCACCGCGAAGCAGGCGCCGACCCGGCCTCCCCGGAGGTCCAGACGCTCGCCGCGAAAGCCGAAGGGCTCATCGGCGAGTTCACTGGCGGCGATGCGGGCATCCGCGAAGCCCTCGGCAATGCGATGAACGAGCAACCCGCCGAGGCTCACCAGGCCTGGGGCATCACGCCGGATCTCGGCGAGTACTATGGCCGCGCGATGTCAATCTACCATAGCCAGCGGGCGTAGACGCACCGCCCTCTCTGGTGGGGCGAGCGGTGGTCCCGTCCGACTGGGGCCCGTACCCATACACGACGCAGTGAATAGCTGACCCATGTATGCGTGCTTTCCCTGCCCGGGACTCGGAACCCACCTCACGACGGCGAGGCGATCGACAGGGTAATTATGCAGGAGCTACTCCATGCCACCGGGTCTATCACACCGTCCTCTTTCAGACTGAGCCAATCGTTGCACACCTAGACACACCGGCACGCGCTGCCGATCTGGTTGCCACACAACGGGACAGGCTCAGTGCACCCCGCTGAACTCCCGGGTGCTACCGAAAGAAGGACTGACCGAAGGTTGTACAGCTGGCGGGAGCCCCTTCTCTTACAGTCCAGAGGATAGCATCATGCGTATGCTTCATGTGGTTCTTCCTATCGCACTACTATGCGGAATGGCCATCCCAGGCTCGCAAGCCCAGCACTACACCGCCGGAACCGCCCTTGACTCCCCGACCCCTCTCGCAGGAGGCAACTTCGGCCGCTCCGTCGGCGGCGGTAGAGACTTCACGGGCGACGGTATCCCTGATGTCCTCATCGGCGCAGACTACGAGGCCGGTGGCGCAGGCCATGTTCACCTATACTCAGGTGCGGATTATACGCTTGTCCGCACCTTCTCGTCGCCCAACCCTGAACCGGGTACCAGCATCCCGGGGCGCTTCGGCCACTCCGTGCAGGCCGTCACGGACTATAATGCGGATGGTGTGCCGGACCTCCTCGTGGGCGCGCGGAGTGAGGACGCAAACGGGGTGATTGACGCCGGGCGTGCCTACCTCATCTCGGGTGCCGATGGAGCGCCGCTCCAGACCTACACGGCTACCGCCCCTCAGACCTCCGCCCTATTCGGCTTTTCGGTCCTTGGCCTCTCCGACATCACGGGCGATACGATTCCCGACATCGCGGTCGGAACCCTTGAGGAGCAAGTAGGCGGACAGGCCAGCGCTGGCCGCGCCTATCTCTTCTCCGGCGCCGACGGCTCGCTAATCCGGGCACTCGAATCACCTAGCCCCGTATTCCTCGGCGTGTTCTCTGCCAGCATGGCCGAAATCGGCGATGTAGATGCGGACGGCATCGCCGACCAGGCTGTTGGTGAAACGGTCGCCAACGGCTCACGGCCCGGACGGGTCTACGTGTTCTCTGGCGCGGATGGGGCACTCATCCGCACGATCGTATCGCCGAATCCAAACCCGAGTGGCTTTGCTGATGGCTTCGGGAATGTCGCCTCAGCGGACGGCGATCTCACAGGCGACGGCGTGCCGGATCTGTTTGTCGGAGCCCCTACGGAGAACGTCCCGCCCTTTGTCCTCACAGGCCGGATGTACCTCATCTCCGGCGCCGACGGCACGGCGGCCTTGACCGTCAGCAGCCCCAACCCGATCTCGTCGGGCTGGTTCGGCAGCCCGGTCGCTCGCCTCGGCGACACGGACGGCGATGGCGTCACCGATGTCCTTGCGAGTGCCTCTCAGGAACCCTACCAAGGCATCTCGCGGGCCGGGCGCGTCTATCTGTTCTCTGGCGCTGATGGGGCCCTGCTGGATGCATTTGGTTCCCCCAATCCCGCGGTGGCCGGTCAGATGTTCCCCATCGCCGCCCTCGGGGATGTCAACCACGACGCCTTCCCTGACTTCGTAGCCGGTGCGGTCGTCGAACCGTTTGCTGGCTTCGCCGCCGCAGGACGCGCGTACGTCTTTACGTCGGTCGTGGCAAACGCCGGGCCGGACCGGACCGCTGAATGCACTGGCCCCAGCGGCACGACGGTCCTGCTCGACGGCTCCGCTTCCTCGGACCCCGATGAGGGGCTCACGTACACGTGGACCGATCCCGACGGGCTTGTCGTCGCCACCGGGATCTCGCCCACGCTCACGCTGCCGCTGGGCACGCACACCTTTACGCTGACGGTGACCGCCCCCAATGGAGCCTCCGACAGCGACCAGGTCCAGGTCGTGATCCAAGACACCACCCCGCCGGTGCTTACACTCGCGCAGGAGCGAATCTCGCTCTGGCCTCCTCGGCACTCCTACACCAGGTACCACGCAACCGACTTTGACTTGAGTGTAACCGACGCCTGCGCGGGCGACCTGACCGAGGCCGCCATCCTCAGCCTCGTCTGGAGCGACGAGCCGGAAGACATCCCGGGCGGCTCGGACGGCCGCACCACGGATGACATCGTGCTAGCCGGGGACTGTGGCAGTGTCCAGGTGCGAGCGGAGCGCCAGAGCCGGGGCAACGGGCGCGTCTATACCCTCGTCTTCAGCGCGACGGACGCCAGCGGCAACACCGGAACCGTGGCCGCCTCCGTCGAGGTGCGGAAACGCCCCAATCAGCCCGCCATCGACGATGGCGCGGATGCTGGCTACACCGTCGCGTGCGGCGCGGCAGCACGTGAGGGCCCGATGCTACACCTCGGTCCTGTAGACGCCGAAGCCACCGCGTACCCCAACCCCTTCCGCACGGCCACGACGATCCGCTACGAACTGGCAGAAGCAGGCCCTGTCGACGTGCGCGTCTACGACGCGATGGGCCGCATGGTCGCGCTGCTCGCGTCCGCAAGGCAGGAAGCAGGAACCCATACCGTCCGCTTCGAGGGCGAACCCTTTGCTAGCGGCGTCTATTTCGCGCGGTTGACCTCCGGGACGCAGACCCAGCTGCTCCGCCTCACGCTGCTGAAGTGATGCCTTGACTCCACGGCATCCCCTTGGAAGCGCGATAGCCCCAAAGTATGTCGCCGCTAGGAGGCCGCCTCGGGCTCATCAAAGCGCCGCCCGATGTGCGGCTCGCCGCGGGCAAAGGCCAGTTCCATCTGGCGCTGGCGCTCGCGGAAGCGTGCCCGCTCGTCCTCAGAGAACTGGTCGATGCAGTGCGGGCAACGCACGCCGGGCTCGTAGTGCACCGAGGCTTGGTCGGCTTCACTGACGGGCATGCCGCAGGCGTGGCAGAGGGCGTACGAACCCGGTTCGAGGCCGTGCCCTACCGCCACGCGCTGATCGAAGACGAAGCACTCGCCTTCCCAGAGACTCTCGTCCTCGGGCACCGTCTCCAGGTACTTCAAGATGCCGCCTTTGAGGTGGTAGACTTCGTCGAAGCCTTCGGTGCGGAGAAAGGCGGTGGACTTCTCGCAGCGGATGCCGCCCGTGCAGAACATCGCCACTCTGGGCTTTGTGCGGAGGGCTTCCTGCTCGCGGAGCCACGCGGGGAACTCGCGGAAGCTTTTCGTCTGCGGGTCGATGGCGCCCTGGAAGGTGCCGACCGCTACCTCGTAGTCGTTGCGCGCGTCGATCAGGATCACATTGGGGTCGGAGATGAGGTCGTTCCAGTCGGCGGGGTCCACGTAGATGCCCGCCTGGGTCGCCGGGTCCACGCTGGGCATGCCCATCGTGACAATCTCCTTCTTCAGGCGCACCTTCATCCGGTGGAAGGGCATCGCCTCGGCGGGGGCCTCCTTGTGCTCCAGGTCGGCGAGGCGCAGATCGTTGCGGAGAAACGCCAGCACGGCATGCACGCCCTCCGGCGACC
>JABDIZ010000115.1 GCA_013003465.1 Rhodothermaceae bacterium | reverse complement strand
CCCACAGACACCGCGTTCGGGTGAATGCCGAGCCGGTAGAACAGGGAAACCAGCACCCGACTAATCGGGTGGATGAAATAGAGGTTAGAGGCCTCTTCGATTTCCAGGGTACGCTTAACCTGCGCGGGATCGCCGGGCATCTGCCGTTCAGTGAATCAGATGCGCGAATCTAAGCATCGGCCGACTCCGAACGGACACGGCGCTGGATGAACTGCAGGGCGATGAAGGTCCCGGCGAAGATGAACAGGTAGTAGCTGAGCAGTCGCCAGGCCAGCAGCGTGGGCGCTACGAGGGCTTCCGGCATGATCGGCGGGCCGAAGAAGAGCAGGTAGAGCCCTTCCATGGCACCGGCGCCACCGGGTGTGGGCAGGAAGAGCGCTCCCAGCTGGAGTGCCGCCGCGCGCAGGAAGACGAGCAGTTTGTCGACCGAGGGGTACACGCTCCAGATGAGAAAGACGGGCAGCGCGTAGCGGCTCAGCCACGGGATCAGTGTGAGGAGAAACCCCTTTGCATAGAACCCGAGCGGCTGCGAGCGGAGGATGGTCGAGCGGTGGCGCATCTCGGCCATCACGCGCAGCGCCCGGGTCCGAAAGCGTCGCAGCCACCGTATCCGAAAGACCGTCCCCACGAGCACCGCCAGCATCCGGGGGTTGATGAGTGTACCGTAGGCGAGAATCGCAACCCACGCCACAAAGACCACGAAGGCCGTCAGCATCGTCGCGAAGCCGATCGTCCCCATCGCCTCGGGGAAGACGCCCACGTAGAACGACAGGATCACCATCGTGGGCATGAGGAAGGCGGCCCAGAGTTGGTCCATCAACATCGAAAAGAGGAAAATGGACGTGGCCTCGCCCAGCGGAAGGCCCCGGTCTTTGGACACGAACACGGCCGCGAACGGCCCCCCGCCAATCGTAGACGGAGTGACATAGGCGAAGAAGTCCCATGCCAGTTGGCTGCGGAGCCCATCGCGAACACTCAGCCGTCCGTGGGAGAAGTAATGGAGCCGCAGGCCGCCGAAGGCCACCCGCGTCCCCACGGTGCCGAGTGCCGCCAGCAGCAGCCACGGGTTCAGCGAGCCGAGGAGCCCTCTGAACGCCTGGAGGTCGAACGTGTAGTAGCCGATGACGACCAGCACCGAGACGCTGAGCAGCAGCGGCCACAGGATGTTGCTGACGGAAACCTTGCGCTCGGCGAGCGGCGTTTTGGCCTCGTCGGCCTGTTGCTCGTCCACCGAGGGCAACGGGGCGGGCGCCGAGGGGGAAGAAGAGGGTGGGGCCAAGGAGAGACTCCGAGGAACGACAGTGAAGCCGCAAACTACCGCCGGTCTCCGAGGCTCCTGCTTACCACTCCAGCACGATGTCGTGGGTGCCACGCCACGTATCGTCGTCATCCAGCATCAGCGCGATGATGCCCGAGCCGCCTCGGTTCTCGGCCGCGTCGCGGTAGCGGTCCGTCACCCACGGGTCGTCCTCGAACACCACGTCGTCGATGTAGTAGGGCCGTCGCTCTGGCTCTCCTACGTAGAGGTGGATATGCGCCGGAAGCGACGCATTCGGATAGGGCGCCGGGCGGATCGTCGTGATTCGGTAGCGCCCGCCCGCGTCGGTCTTGAGCCAGCCATGCAGGTAGCCGTGCCGCCGCCCCCATCCGGCCTCGCCGCCGCGCTGCGGATAGAGGCCCTCGGCATTGGTGTGATGGACGTAGAGAATGACACCAGGCGCCGGGGTTGTCTCGTCGGGCTTGAATACACGGCCCGTCAGGACGAGCACCTCGCCCGGTTCGTCCTCGGGTGGAATGGTGAGCTGCCAGTCGAGGTCGCCTTCGGGGTGGTCGTAGACTGCCTCGCAGCCTTCGCACGCGTAGAGATTGGGCCGCGGCGTGCCCTGCGCGGGGGTGGCCGGGGAGGGCGATTGCGAGCAGGCTGCCGTGGCCGTCAGGATGCTGAAGAGCAGTAGGGACGCGAGGCGACGCATGTGTATGGTCTTCAGAAGATGATGCCTACGCGGGCGGGTAGCACCACCGTCGTCTCGGACTCGCCGATGATGAGCGACGGGTCGATCTCGACGTAGAGCGAGGTCTCGCTGAGCGGGAAGGCCCACCCGGCACCGAGGTGGAGGGCCGGGCCGCCATCGGGCACGCCGAAGTTGTCCGGGTCTTCGAGCGGGATGAACCCGCCGAAGCCACCCATCAGGTAGCGGGCCGAGCGGCGCCCCGGCAACGTCAGGATGACGGAGAGTTGCGGATGGGCCAGATACGACGCGTCGTCCTGCCCGCCGAACACGAACCCGACGACGCCTACGCCGAGCGCGAAGGAGAGGTCGCGGTTGACCGGCAGCGCGACCCGCGCGCGCACGCCGAGCCCGAGGCCTTCCTCCACGAGGTCCTGCCCCGGCGGCGCGACCAGTGCCTCGAAGCCCGCCCCGAAGCGCGGCTGAATCGGCCGCTGCGCGGTGGTTTCGCGCGGAACGCAAAAGAAGAGAACAACGACGCTGAAAAGAGCCAGAGCGAGGCGCATGAGAGCAGAAGAGAGGTGGGGGACGCGAACGAAGAGCCGCCGGGGCTGCGCCCGAAGTTACAGCCGGGCGCGGGATGGCCGGTAGGTAGTCAGGGGTGGGTTAGGTGGATCGTTTGCGCGGGGTGTGTACCTTGCGAGCGCTGGGCATACCGGCCCGGTGCGCTGTTCATTCCACTAGCTCCTGGTATGCGTCGGTCCGTGTCGTTTGTTCTCTTGCACCTCGTCTTCCTCGGACTGGCAGGTCCGTGGGCTTACAGCCAGGCCCTTACCGAGCGCACCGGCACGCTCCGCCTGGGCGACGAGACGCTGACCTCGGGCGAGTTCAAAGACGCGTACTCCATTCAGGCGCGTTCCGGTGAGTGGATTGAGGTGGCGCTGACCTCGTCCGAGTTCGACCCCTACCTCATTCTCCGTCCTCCGGGCTGCTCTACCGAGACGTGCACCAACCAAGTAGACAACGACGACTTCCTGGTTGGGGGCGGGGCCTTTGCCTGGCATCAGGTGAGCACGGGCGAAGGGGGAGCGTGGGAGATTCTGGCTACCTCGTCCGAGCCGGGCGAACGCGGAGCGTACGAGGTGCGCTACCGGGTGGTCGCGGATGGAGGCGAGCCCGCCACCCCGGGGGTACGTCTTGAGGACCAGTCGCAGCGGGGGCGTCTTGAACTCGGCGACAAAACGCTCACCTCGGGCGAATTCGTGGACAACGTCGGCTTCGTCGGGCGGCAGGGTGAGACGGTGGAGATCAACCTGACATCGTCGGACTTCGATCCGTACCTGATCCTGTTCATGCCCGAGCCGCACGCTCAGATCGACAACGACGACTACGAGGACTCCACCTCGCGCGCCTTCATCCGCGCCACGTTGCCTGCGCATGGGCTCTACCGCATTGCCGTGACCTCCTACCAGCCGGGTGAGTCTGGGGGGTACCGGCTTGAGGTCGCGGTCGGCGCGCAGGTGGATCCGTTCGTCAAGAAGCGATAGCTAAGGTTGCCACCGGTTCCTGTGCTGTGCTAAAGACAAAGGACGCACGAGGTTGAAGACGAGGCCGTACTTTCCCAGCGGGACCCACTGGGTGCCTCCCCTGCGCTCACTCACCCTCTTCTGTCATGCACGCCTCCCGTACCTTCCGCCTCATCGGTTTGTTCGCGCTCGTACTCGTCGTTGGCTGCGGCGGCGGGAACACCGACGCCGACGGATTCGACCGCGATTCCGGCACGTTAAGCTCCGGCGACGAGACGCTCACCTCGGGCGAATTCGCCGATGAGTACACCATCAACGCCGAGCCCGGCGAGTGGATCGAGGTCACGATGGCCTCGTCTGAGTTCGACCCATACCTCATCCTGCGCCCGCCCAGTTGCACCACCGAGACGTGTGCGAATCAGGTCGACAACGACGACTTCACCGCCGGGGGTGGGGCCTTCCACTGGCACCAGGTGAATGAGGGTGGCCGGTGGCGCATCCTCGCCACGTCGTCGCAGGTCGGGGAGGCGGGTGCCTACGAGATCGCCTACCGGGTTGCCGAGTCGGGCGACATGCCCGCGACACCGGGCGTGTCGCTCGCCCCGCGCACCGAAAACGGCCGCCTCCAAGCGGGTGACAAGACACTCACCTCGGGCGAATTCGTCGACCGCTACGGCTTCGTCGGGCGGCAAGGCCAGACAATTGAGGTGGACCTGACCTCGTCGGAGTTCGACCCCTACCTCATCCTGTTCGTGCCGGAGCCGCATGAGCAACTCGATAACGACGACTACCAGGGCTCCACGTCGCGCTCCTTCCTCTCGACGACGCTGCCCGCCGACGGGCTGTACCAGATCGGAGTGACCTCGTACCAGGCAGGCGACTCGGGCGCCTACCAACTGGCAATTCGTTCGGGGGGGGAGGCGAACACGGGTGCTCCGGCGCCACCGTCCCCATCCGGGACCGAAGGCGACGGATCCTGGGGCTCCGGTTCCGCTCCTGCCGCCGAGGGCGAGGCCGATCCGTTCGTCAAACAGTAGTTGCATGCGCGCGATGCCGTCTACGGAAGCTGACAGCGGTCTGCCGCGCCCACGGGTGTCGGCAGGGCACCACCGGCGGCGGTTGCTTGACGGAGGAACACGGCCGTGCAGGTCGATGGCCTGCATTCCGGCGGCATCTGTCATGCTTTTGTGATCGCCGCTGCCGCCCGATGGGGCACCCCTGCGAAGCCGCTGGCACATCGCTTGAACCGCCGCTGGCTACCTCTCACCATCCGAACCACATCATGTTGTCTTTCCTGAACCCTGGGCTCCATCGGGCTGGAGCGTTTAGCCTGTTGATCGTGCTGCTCTCCACGTCGGCGTGCGGCCAGGACCGTCACACCGGGCGCCTCGACACCAGCGACGCGACGCTCGGCGGCGGCGAGTACTTCGACGCCTACCCCATTACCGTCGAGGCAGGGGAGTGGATCGAGGTGGACCTGGTCTCGGATGAATTCGACCCCTACCTCGCGGTGACCGGGCCTTCGGGCCTCAATCAGCAGAACGACGACTACGAGGGTTCCACGTCGCGCTCGTACCTGCGCTTCCGGGCAGAGGAGAGTGGCGAGTGGAACGTGTACGCGACTTCCTATGCCGCAGGCCAGACCGGCGGGTACCGCTTGGCCATTAACGTCGGCGACGGCTCGCAGCAAGCGTGTGCCGACTGCGAGACGCCGTTGGCCCTCGCTTCGTCCAGCGACGCGATGCGGATCGAGCGCGGACGCCTCGACGCGACCGACGCGACCCTCACCTCGGGCGAGTACATGGACGAATACACCGTGGACGGTCGCCGAGGCGAGCAACTCGTGCTCGATCTACACTCGACCGCGTTCGATCCCTACCTCATCCTCGAACTGACCGACGACGAGCAGATCGACAACGACGACCACGAGGGCGACCGAACGCGCTCGCTCATCTCGACCACGCTTCCGGCTGATGGCACCTATCGCGTGCTCGTCACCAGCTACGAAGTGGGCGAGACCGGTGCCTACGATCTCTCCATTCGCGGCGGCGACGCGAGCGGCACAGCCTCCGATTTTGCGGCGGCTTCTGGCATGCGGACGGAGCAGGGCACCCTGGATATGAATGATGCGACGCTCCGCTCGGGCGAGTACTACGACACCTACAGCTTCGAGGGCGTCCCCGGCCAGCGCGTGCGCCTCGACCTGCGCGCGGAGGGCTTCGATCCCTTCCTCGTTCTCCAGCCGCCGCGCGGCGAGACCATCCAGAACGACGACTTCGAAGACGACCTGACCCGGAGTGTCATCGAGTACGATTTGACGGAGCCGGGCACGTACCGCGTCCACGTGACCAGCTACGCGGCCAAGGAGGAAGGCCGCTACGAACTGGCGATGGACTTCCGCAGCGATTACGGCACGCCCGACGGCCAGGATATCACGCGAGTCGGCAATGACACTGTAGCGCCCCTCGGCCCTCGCCCCACCTCGTTCGACGTGGGCGAGCTGACCCTCGATCAGTCTATTCGCGGTGAACTGACGGCGAGCGACCGGCGCTTGACCGCAGGCGAATATGTAGACCTCCATGTCTTCGACGGCGAGGCCGGTGAGCCTGTGCGCATCGAGATGAGTTCGGCCGAGTTCGACACCTACCTCATCGTCACGACGCCCGCCGGAGAGGTCATCACCAACGACGACTTCGACGGCAACACGAGCCTCTCGCGCATTGAGATGATCATGCCCATCGACGGGCGCTATCGCATCGAGGCCACCTCGTACGCGGCGGCGGAGACGGGGCGCTACAACCTCCGCATCTCTCAGCAAGACGCGCTCCAGCCCGATCCGCCGCAGTACGACCGGGTCGCCGGGTTGTTCGTCGGCATCTCAGATTACGCCGGACGACTCAACAACCTCGCTTACACCGCGCAGGATGCCACGCTCGTCCGCGATGCGCTCGTGCAGGGCACGGGAATGAATCCGCAGGACGCCATCGTGCTCACCGACCGGCAGGCCACGCGCGAGGCGTTCCGCAACGCCCTCCGTGACCTCGCCGCGCGCACCGATGAGAACACGCTGTTCGTCCTCTTTTACTCGGGGCACGGCGGGCAGTACCCGCGCTCCGGCGGCAGTCAAGTCACTGACCCCGACGGCCAGGACGAGTCCATCGAACTCGTGGACGGCGAGATTCTGGATGACGAACTGAACACGCTGCTGGGCCAACTCCGCGCACGCAACCAACTCATCGTGCTCGACGCGTGCTACAGCGGGGGCTTTGCCAAGGACGTGATCGGGCAGCCCGGCCGGATGGGGCTATTCTCCTCCGAAGAAGACCTCGTCTCGCTGGTCGCCTCCAAGTTCGAGGCCGGGGGCTTCCTCTCCCGCTTCTTCTCCGATGCGCTCGTGGAGCGCGCCGCCGACGAGGACGGCAACGGCGCCATCACGCCGCTGGAGTTGAGCGAGTACCTCCGCGCCCGCTACCGCGGCGATGTCCGCAACACCGGGCTGGAAGCCATCGTGGCACGTGAGACGCGGCCGGGGCATCAGCACCTCGTCGTGGATCGCGGGAGCCTCGGTGCCTTCTCGACGCTGTTTGTGCTGCGCTGAGCGGGCTTGTTCTGGGCGACTGGTTGGGGAGGGCGGCGTACTTGGCTGAGCCCGCTGCTGCTGCAACCCCCATGGAGCGGGCCGCGTACGTGACGAAATCCACCCGATCAGCCTGTCATGGAAGTCTTCGAGTTTCTGACCGTCCTCACCCTGTTCATCGGTGTGCCCTGGATCGTCTTTTACAACGTGCGCCGGATCAAGGAAGCACGTTACAAAGCGCAGTCGGGAACGGGCGAAGGGCTGCGCATGAGTGAGTTGCAAGCTCTGATCGAGGTGGCCGTAGAGGACGCCATAGAGCCGCTTCAGCGACGCATCGAAGAACTGGAACAAGCCAGCGAGATCGGGCTGCTCGACGCCGCTTCGCCTGCATTGGACCTTGATCTGGATGCTGAGGACCCTGAAGCCGTTCCTGCTCGCCGTACACGGGCTCGTGCGTAATCGGGTAGCGCGCTTTCTTACTTTTTCGCCTCAATGCCTTTCTTCGAACTCCTCGCCATCGTCTCCGTCACACTTGGGCTTCCGAGCATCGTGCTCTACAACCTTCGCCGAATGGTGGAGGCGCGCGCGCTGGCCAAGCAAACCCCTAGCGATGGCCTCCGCATGAGTGAACTCCAGACGCTCATCGAAGCGGCCGTGGACGACGCCACGGAGCCGCTGCGTGTGCAAATCGAAGCCCTCCAACGCGCCCAGCCGGTCGCGCTGCTGGAAGCCCCTGAGGAAACCGACCTGCTCACGCCGGAGCGCGAGCAGACCTCCTAACGTCCCGATGGCTGCGGTTCGGTCCAACCACGATGACGCCTATTGGAAGGCGCTGGCTGCGCGTCCGTGGCGTCGCGTCAAGTGGCGCCGCCAGGACGGCGAGCCGCCTGCCTCGACCTGCGTGGCCTACGGGACGCCGATCCACCGTGAAGGGACGTATTACCTCCGTCCCGCCTACACCGATGGCGAGGCCTGGCTCTGCCAGCAGGCCTACGACGAGATGATCCGGCGGACACAAGGGCACCGAGCCTCTCGGCGATACAGCCACGCCTCCGACCGCACCTGAGCCCACGTCTCAGGGTGGTCCGCGGTTCAGGGGGTATTGCTCCCGGCCTGCGTGGGCTGGGTACCCACCTGAGGCGGCGGTCTCAGCAAGGGCGGGGTCGCCGGAAGCTCCGGTCCGATCGCCACGTTGGTGAAGTAGTAGAGGCGCCCGTTCTCGCCGAAGGCTTGCACGAACATCTGGCGGTCGTTCATCGAGACGGCCATGAAGCCGGGGATGCGCAATGCAAAGCGCGCATGAGGATTGTCTGGGTCCACGGCGCGGGTTAGCGAGCCCGCCCCCGAGACGAATAGCTCCACCGGACTGCCTTCGACCGTGAGGTGCTGGAGGCTGTGGTCGTGCCCGGCGAAGTAGGCTTGCACGCCGTGGCGCTCCATGATCGGCAGCAGATCCGAGACGAGGTACGCGTTCTCCTGATAGGACCGCTTCGAGG